>CAZEFG010000083.1:7085-9269 GCA_964511355.1 uncultured Iamiaceae bacterium | reverse complement strand
ACCTCTTCGTCGACGAATCGGCGCACGGCGTCGCGCACCATCTGCTGTTCTTCGGTCCAGTCGATCATCGGCCCTCCCGGCGTAGCTCTACAGCGTACGGTCCAGGTCTGGGCTGGGACCAACCGGTCAGCCGACCTGGATCAGGCCTTGACCTCGATGAAGATGCACTCGCCGGGGCACTCTTCGGCCGACTCGATGACGCCGTCGAGTTCCTTGTCGGGCACGTCGACGAGGCCCTGGGGGCCGCCGGGATCACTCTTGACACCGGAGGAGTCCTGGACATAGGCCAAGCCGTCGTCGAGCAAGACGAAGACTTCGGGCGAGATCTCGGCGCAGATACCGTCGCCGGTGCAGAGATCCTGATCGATCCAGACCTGGTAGCTCATAGCTCCTCATTGATGGTGGGTTGGGGGGCCGGTACCCAGTGTCGCGTACAGGTACCTCGTCGACTAAACCCGGGCCGGTTCGGCGTGGGCGCGGACGACCCCTTCGATTTGGTTGCAGGCTACCGGCAGCTGGTCGATCACCGGCGTTCTGGCTCCCACACCGGCGAGATCGAGGGTGAGGGTCGCGACCCCGGCGCGTCGCTGCATGGGGCTCACCGCCGAGCCTGTGCTCTGCACTCGGTCGAGGGTCACGATAGACGTGCGGCGCAGCAGCGAGCCTCCCCGTATGACGACGTGTAGCTCGTCGATGCGGAACCCCATGTTGCGGTAGGCGTCAAACCCCCAAGCCACGGCGGCCAGAGCCGATACCGTCGCCACTATCAGAGCCCCGGTCCAACCGGGCGACCAGACCACCAGCACCGACCCGACCACCAGGGCCACACCGGCCAAGCGGCGCACGATTCGGCGCGGTAGCGCAGGGGGCGGTGCGGGGGTGAGGCCACCTAGATCCACCGCCACCCCGGTGGCAGCTTCGACCAGACGAGCGATCTGGTCGGCGTCGGCCAGCGGAACCGTCATCGAGTCCTGGGTGCCCTTGCCTCCGGCGCTGCGGATTCGAACGGCGGCCATTCCCAACAGCCGCTGGATCGGGTTCTGGCGGACCACCACCGCCTGCACCCGGGCCAGCGGCAATACGGCGTCCTTGCGTTCGAACAAGCCCCGCCACATCCGCAGCTCGTCGCCGACCTTCACCACCGTGAGGCGATGGTGCATCGCCACCGAACCCACCGCGGCCCCAACGCCGACGACGACCAGGATCGACACGATGGCGGTGAACCAGTTGAGCGACTCGGCGAATGATTGGGCACCGTCCTCGACCGAGCCCACCACGTTGTCGGGCAGGTCAGCCAGCGTGTCGACCACGGCGAGGGCGAGGGTGCCGGTCACCAACAACGTCGAGCTGGTGAGCCCGGCCAGGACGAGCCGGGGGGTCGACAGGGTGAGGACCGGTTCGGCAATCGGCGGCGGTGGGGGCGACGAGGAGATGACCGATGGTGGCGTGGGCTCTGTGTGGGCTCGGGCCCTGGCGGACAGCAGAGCCGAACGCAGGTCGACGGCGTCGCGGTAGCTCAGGGCCTCGAGTTCGATGCCAGAGCCCACCGCTCCTCCCGCGGTGCTCACGGTGATCACTGCCAGCCCGACCAGGCGGTGGATAAGGGGCTGCACGAGTTCGACCTGCTGGATGCGCCCGACCGGAACTCGTCGGGCCTGGCGTTCGAACAGACCCTGGTCGAGGATGATCACCTCGCCGTCGAAGCTCCATGTTCTGCGCCACCACGACGCCACCCCTCCCACGACCACCATCGCCAGCACCGCCACCAACAACCAGAGTCGACCGACCGCCAACGCCACCAGCGCCAACCCCAAGAACTGCTTGGCCAGTGTTCCCATCATCCCAAGGGGACTGAGGACGTGCGTGCGGTGCGGGGTGGCCCAGCGGGCGACGGGGTCAGGCGGCTCGAACCCATCAGGCGACACCGGCTGTGCAGAGCTGCCCGACTCTTCAGACAGCATCGTGGCGCCCGGTCCGGGCGAGCACGGTGGTGCGGAAGTGCTCAGCGTCGTCGGGTGTCAGGCCGGGTAGCCGCCCGTCGGTTCCTGCCGCAGCCGTCAACAGCTTGGCTACTGCCAGCCCGAGAATCCGGTCGACGAGACTGCGGTTGATGTCGATCTGCTGCACCCGGGGATACGGAACCACTGATCGTCTCCGCACCACCACGCCCCGTTCGAGTTCGAG
>CAZEFG010000083.1:0-6985 GCA_964511355.1 uncultured Iamiaceae bacterium | reverse complement strand
GGATCGGGCCACTTGGTGAGCAGCACCGGGAACCCGATCGTGTACATCACCCCGCCGGCCACGATCAGAGCGAGCTGCCCGGGGGCGACGTGGTGAATCAGGACCGGCACCACCGCCAGCGCGCTCCATCCCAGAATGGGATACAGAGCGAACCCGAGCCAGCGCACCCGATGAAACGCTAGAAGCTTCAGCACTACACCGACCGCGGCGCCGACGCCGATGACGGTGAGCATCGGTATGCCCCACTGGGGTGGAAGCGCCACCAGACAAACCGGAACGTAGGTGCCCGCGATCAGCAGGTAGATCATCGAATGGTCGAGACGTTGCATGAGCTCTCGAGCCCGGGGCGTCTTTGCCAGCCGGTGGTAGGCGGCCGAGGTACCGAAGCCGGCCAACACCGTGGCCGCATAGATCGAGGCGGCCACAGTTGCGGTGGCGCCGTTGGCCATGACGATGAGGATGATGCCCGCCGGGATGGCCGCAAAGAAGGTGATGGCGTGAGCGCGGCCTCGCCACTTCGGCAGGTCGAGGCTTGCGACGAAACTCACCTGGTGGACAGTAGCGGACATGGGGATCAAATCGGCAGGGACCAAGGTCACCTGAGCGCTCATCAGGGGTCGTGATCCGGCATGGCCACGGCATGGGTTGGGTAGGGTCCCCATGCCTATGTCGTTACTCACCCCTGCCCCCAACCTGGTAATCGTTGCCAATCGCCTGCCGGTGCAGTGGGTGCCTGACGAAACCGACGAAGGGCACTGGGAGACGAGCCCTGGTGGGCTGGTGTCGGCGGTGCATCCCTCCTTGGCCGACCACGAGCGGGTGGCCTGGATCGGCTGGAACGGCTCCGACACCGAGGATGACCCGTTTGTCGTCGACGGCATCGACTTGGTTCCGGTGCCGATCTCCGAAGACGACAAGCATCTGTTCTACGACGGCATGTCAAACGGAACGCTGTGGCCGCTGTACCACGACAAGGCGGTACCGGCCGAGTACCACCGCACCTGGTGGGACGGCTACCGGCGTATCAATCGCCGCTTCGCCGAGGTCGTGGCCAAGGTGGCCGCCGACGACGCCACGGTATGGGTTCACGACTACCAGCTGCAGCTGGTGCCGGGGATGTTGCGTGAGCTGCGTCCCGATCTGCGCATCGGGTTCTTCCTGCACATTCCTTTCCCGCCTCCCGAACTGTTCGTCGGCCTGCCGTGGCGCAACGCGATCATTACCGGGCTCCTCGGCGCCGACCTGTTGGGTTTCCAAACCCCTGATTCAGCAGACAACTTCCATCGCCTGGCCGTGCGGCGAGGTCTGGCCGAATCCAGTGGCCGCGACACGTTGAGCTGCGAGGGGCGGACGATCGTCACCCGGCCCTACCCCATCGGCATCGACATTTCCCGATACGACAAGGCGGCGCGCACCGATGAGGTGGCCAATGCCGCTCGCGATCTGCGGGCCCGGCTGGGTGCCCCCAACGTGGTGCTGCTCGGCGTCGACCGTCTCGACTACACCAAGGGCATCGATGTCCGGTTGCGCGCCCTCAAGGAGTTGCTCGACGACGGCACGGTGAGCGCCAGCCAGATCTCGATGGTGCAGATCGCCCAGCCCAGCCGCGACGACGTCGAGGCCTACAACACCCTGCGCGACGAGGTCGACCGCATGGTCGGCGAGATCAACGGCGACCACGGCCGGGTCGGGTTCCCGGTGGTGCACTACATCCACCAGAGCATCGACTTCGACGAGCTGATGGCCATGTACCGAGCCGCTGATGTCATGTTGGTGACGCCATTTCGCGATGGCATGAACCTCGTCGCCAAGGAGTATGTGGCGGCGCGGTACGACCACAGTGGAGCGCTGGTCCTGTCGGAGTTCGCTGGAGCGGCCACCGAGTTGTCAGATGCCCTGTTGGTGAACCCATACGACATCGACGGCCTGAAGGAAGCCATCGCCCACGCCGTCGAGATCGACGCTTCCGAGGCGCGCGAACGCATGGAGCGCATGCGGGCTGCGGTGGTGGCCAACGACGCGCCGTCGTGGGCGCGTCTGTTCCTCGACGACCTCGCGGCCACGTCCGCTTGAGTTGTGGCCCCAGTGGGTCAACCGGGCCAACGGGCGTGGACGAAGTACTCGACCGCCCCGCGGTGGCCCCTGACCTCGGACTCCATGGTGTCGACGATCTCCCAGCCCTCGGCGGCCAACCCGTCCGCGGCCAACCGCAACGCTTCGGCTAGGTCGTCCGCGGTGGTGGGAAGTTCGCCCCATCCCAGTTCGAACATGGGCTTGACCAAGCCCACCAGGTGGGTTCCCGCGGCCGGGATACCGCTGGCGGCGATCTGTCGGCCGACCTCCCGCAGCGACAGCTTGGTGACATCGACCACGATGAGCCTGGGGTGACCTCCGATCAGCTCGGGGGTCACGTCGCTCACGTTGGTTCGTTCGAGATTGAGCACGCGATCGTCTTGTTGTAGCGAACCCAGCAGTTGGCCGTAGCCGACATCGACCGCAGCCACCCGAGCCGCTCCCCGTTCGAGCATGGCGAGCGTGAAACCGCCGGTGCAGGCACCAAGGTCGAGGGCGGGCCAGCCGTCAGGCTCGATACCGAAATGGTCGAGCGCATGGCCGAGCTTGTGCACCCCCTGGGGACGTTTGGGAGCCTTCACCACAATCCGAGCATCGGCACGAACCATCGAGTTGGGGTTGGTGACCACCGCCCCGTCGACACTCACCCGGAACTCGGCCAGCGCTGCTTGTGGGTCTTCGATGGGCGGGTCCTTGCGGGCCAACAGATCGACGAGGCGGCGACGAGCGCTCATGTCGTCACCGTAGCCATCCCGGCCGATCGACCCGGCTGGTCAGAACTGTCCGTTGAGGAGACGGCCCATCATGCGCACGTACCGAGATCCCGCCACGGCGGCGACGACTCCGAAGACCATGGACGCGATCGACACCCGGTACACGGTTCGCACCTCTCCCGGGTCGAACATCCACATGTCATCGATTCTGTCCATGAGGTACTCGGTCGCCACGCTCAGGATCGACATGAGGCACAGACAAATCCACCAGACCCAACCCGAGCTTGCCGTCCGATGTCGCTGCCAGTTCTGATTGGGCTCGCGGACGTGGATGTCGGTGGCCAGTCGCTCGATCTCGGTAAGCACGACCCGGGGGAGGACCCAGTTGGCGATGGGCATGAACCAGGCTCCGATTGTCCAGCCTGTCGACCATGAACGCAGCACCGGGCGATGGGTTCGGGTCACCATGTGCGCCTTGTACATCCAGACGATGAACACCACTCCGGCGACCAGGCTCATCCCGCTCAACAGCAGGTTGAACAGCCCCCATGTGGCGTCGACGTCGAGCCAGTCGTCCAGGGCCCGGTAGTCGCGTCCGATGCCGGCCGAGACGTACTGGTCGAAGCGGGACAACGACGCCGCGGCGGCCAGGAGGACCAGTCCGCAGGCGGCGCCACACAGCCAGAGCAGGCCCCGCACCCAGGCGGTCAGGGTTGGGCTGAGCCACACCGGGCCTCGGTAACCGATCGGGGGCGGAGGTGGCGGAGGCGGCGGAGGCGGCGACGGGGGTTGCAACGAGAACCGGGAGCTGGGTGGGTACCACTTACCGTCGGAGGCCAGCCACCAGTCTTCGCCCTGCGCCACATCACTCATCGCCCGACCTCCACGCCGCGTACCCCTCCACACCAAAAGGTGGGGCGACCCTACTCGAACGCCGGGGATTCGAGAGTTAACGAGCCAGGACGGCTACGAGGAACTCTGAGTCGGCGGTGAAGGGCCGTAGATCCCAGGTACTGAGGCGCAGTTCGACCTTGAGGTCGCACGCTTCGGCGTCGGCGAAGAACTCGTCGAAGGGGTAGCCGCGTCCGGCTCCGAAGCCGACGACCGCCCGACCATCTTCGGCCAGGTGCGATGCGAAGTTGGCGAGCACCATCCGCCGGGTGCTCGGGGCCAGGAAGGTCATGACATTGCCGGCGCAGACGATGGCGTCGAAAGGGTCGGTGACCCCCGCGGCCGGCAGGTCGAGCTCGGCGAGGTCGCCGACGAGCCAGGTGGACCCGGGGTGGTCCTGGTTGGCCGCTTCGATCAGGACCGGATCCACGTCGACGCCGACGACCTTGTGCCCGACCGCGGCGAGGCGTGCGCCTACCCGACCCGGCCCACACCCCGCATCGAGGACGCTCGATTCCCGGGCGACCATGGCATCGATCAGGCGGGCCTCTCCCCCGAGGTCATCGCCTTGGGCTTCCATGGTGCGAAACCGTTCGACATACCAGTGCGAGTGGTCGGGGTTGGCCTCGACCATCTCCATCCAGTTGCTCTTGTCGACCATCCGTTCTCCTGCTCCGGCGCTCCGACAGGATAGGACGGGTTGGCGGCGCCCAGATACCTGTCAACCAAACCAACCGCTGATTCGTCTCATCTGGGGACCACCGTGGTCCCTTCCGATCGAACTCCGAGGTCGTTGCCATGTCCCGAGCTTTTCAACGTCGTCGTCTCGCTGGTCTAGCCCTCGTGTTGTTCATGGTGGCGGGCGCGTGTGGGGGCGACGACGACGGGTCGGCGGCCTCGTCGTCGACGGTCACCTCCGAGGTCGACGACCGAGACAAGGACGGCAGCGACCAAGACGCCAGTGACTCTGCTGTCGACACGGTCACCAGCGAAGAAGCTGACCTCGACCTGCCCCGTAGCGTCACCTACGCCGGCGTCGAGTTGGAGCTGACCGGGGCTACCTTCTCCAATGCTTCGCCGGCCACGTTCAACCGTCCCGAACCGAGTATCGGGTCCGACGTCTTGCTGTTTATCGAGCTGACCACGCGGTTCTCCGACGGGTATCCCGGCGACGACTCATTCCTGCCCGCTCGCCATTTCGTGATCGAGACCGCCGCCGGCGATCGCCTGCCGGCCACCGGCGTCGATTTCTTGGCTGAAGTCCCGGTGTTGACCAGCGCCGACAGCGATGTGGTGTTGTCGTTCGAGGCAGGTCCCGACGATCTCGATGGCGCCGTGTTTGTCTACGACGACACCGAGCGGGTTGCCGCCCGCCTGCCGCTCACCGGTGCGGTACCCGACTCTGAGTACCCGCTGAGCGTCGCCGTGAACGGGGTCGCCGTGCCCCACCTGGCCACCGGATGCGAGCCGGTGCCCACCGAGGTGCAACTGGTGACGGTCGAATGGGACATCGATGGTGGTGTTGCGATCGATGGCACCAAGCTGGCCCGCGGCCGTTCGTCTCGGGCCTCGGTCGATCACCGATTCCTGCGGACCATGGTCGAGGTCACGGCGGGCACCGGGCAGTGCGGGGGCACTTTCGCCAACCAGGAAACCTTCCGGTTGCTCGCTGACGGCACCGCCATCGCCCCGCTCAACACCTACAGTCTCACCCTGGCCGACGGCGAGGTCGCTCCCATGACATTCCTGTTCGAACTACCGGTGGACTCCGACGAGGTGGCGCTCGAGGCCGGCGCCCGGGGAGCCGAGACCGCAACCTTCACCATCGAGGTTCCTGACCTGCCATGACCCGTTCGTCGATGAGCGCCTTGTTGGGTGACATAACCACCCAGGACGTCGACGCCATAGTCAACGCCGCCAACAATTCCCTCCTCGGCGGTGGCGGGGTCGACGGGGCGATCCATCGGGAAGCGGGACCTGAGCTGCTCGAGTACTGCCGGACTCTCGGCGGATGCGCCACGGGTGACGCCAAGATCTCACCTGGGTTCCGGCTCAAGGCTCGCTGGGTAATCCATGCGGTAGGACCCATCTGGCACGGAGGGACCGAAGGCGAACCCGAACTGCTGGCGTCGTGCTACCGGGCTGCTCTGGCTCGGGCCGACGAGGTCGGGGCGCGCACCATTGCCTTTCCGGCGATCTCCACCGGGGTCTACGGCTACCCCCGTCATGACGCGGCTCGTATCGCCGTCGACACCGTCGGCGAGGAATCGAGACTCGACGAGGTCAGCTTCGTGTGCTTCGACGAGGAGACCCTCAGCATCTACCACGAGTTGTTGCGCGGGCCCTGAGCGCCGGTCGCGGTGCCGCCCCGGGCATCCTGGTTCAACGCCAGCCACAAGATGCAAGGAGCGCTCATGAAGGTCGGAATCATCGTCGGCTCGATACGCGAAGGTCGTCGGGGAGGCAACGTTGCCCAATGGGTGACTTCGCTGGCGCAGCGTCGCGACGACGCCGATTTCGAGGTCATCGACCTGAAGACCTTCGATGTCCCTTTGCTCACGTCGTCGATCAACCCCATGGCCGCCAACCGCTCCTATGAGTCGCCAGCCGTGCAGCGGTGGAGTGCTGCGATCGACGGCTGCGACGCCTTCGTGTTCGTCACTCCCGAGTACAACCACGGCGTGCCGGGGGCGCTGAAGAACGCCGTTGATTCGCTCGGGCCGGAGTGGGTCGACAAGGTCGCCGGGTTCGTTTCGTACGGGTCGGTGAGCGGAGCCCGCGCCGTTGAGCAATGGCGGCAGATCCTGGCCAACTTCCGCATGGTGGTGGTGCGGGCCCAGGTGCCGCTGTCGATGTTCACCGACATGGAAGAAGACGGAACCGTCAAGACCTCGCCGCGCATCGAGACCGACCTCACCAACACGCTCGACCAGGTGATCGACACCGCCCAGCGACTCCGCCGGAGTTAGGTGTAGCGCGGCGGCGTAGCTCCGGTGGTCAGGGGTAGTGGTCTTGGGTGACGCACCCCTCAATGAATCGAGGCACCCATGCCCTACCAAATCGGCTACTTCGTCGGCAGCTTGGCCAAGGCGTCCATCAACCGAACGCTGTCCAAGGCTCTCATTCGCCTGGCTCCGGATGACTTGGAGTTCACCGAGATCCCGATCAAGGACCTGCCGCTCTACAGCTACGACTACGACGAGGACTACCCGCCGGAGGGCAGGGCGCTGAAGGAGGCGATTGAGGCATCCGACGGCATCTTGTTCGTATCGCCGGAATACAACCGCTCGATCCCCGGTGGCCTCAAG
>CAZEFG010000082.1:0-9280 GCA_964511355.1 uncultured Iamiaceae bacterium | reverse complement strand
GGGTTCACCAACGCCGTCCACGGGATGACGCTGGGCTCGCTCGCCGTCACCGGCAACAGCATGAAGCGCCGCGGGGCCGGAGTGGCCCTGACCATGGCTGATTCGGTGCCCTTCGACGGCTTCATGGGAGACGACGTCGACACCACCGACTACCTCGAAGCGATGGTGGCCGGAGGCTCCACCGGGTTCGACCTCCCGGCGGCGGTCATCGTCGAAACCACCCAGGCCGAAGGGGGCATCAACACCGCTTCGCACCAATGGCTCCGCACTCTCGGCGAGCTGTGCAAGCGTCATGGCATCCTGTTGATCGTCGACGACATCCAGGTCGGATGCGGTCGCACCGGACCCTTCTTCTCATGGGAGGAAGCGGGCATCGACCCCGACATCGTCTGCCTGTCGAAGTCTCTGTCCGGATCGGGACTCCCGATGGCGCTCGTGCTGATGAAGCCCGAACACGACGTCTGGGACCCGGGCGAGCACAACGGCACCTTCCGGGGCAACAACGCCGCCTTCGCCACCGCCACCGCCGCCCTGAACAACTTCTGGAGCGACGACACCCTCCAGCGTGAGACCACCCGCAAGGCGGCGCTGATGCGGGCGGGCCTCGAGAGCATCGCCACCGACCATGAGGGACTGTTCGCTGAGTTCCGGGGGGTCGGACTCATCCAGGGCCTGGCCACCACTGTCCCCGAGGTGGCCTCAGCAATCAGCGCCGCTGCCTTCGAGCGCGGCCTCATCATTGAAACCGCCGGACCTGAAGACGAGGTGCTCAAATTGCTTCCACCATTGGTCGTCACCGACGCGGAGATCGAGCGGGCGCTTTCGACCATCGCCGAGAGCGTCGAGGCCGTATCCGACAAGCTTGGCGACGATCTTCTCGCCACTGCTGGGGTGGCGTCGTGATCGTCCGCACCCTCAATGACATCGTCGGATCCGAGCGCGATGTAGCGGCGGCAACCTGGAGCTCGCGACGCCTCGTCCTCGCCGACGATCGGGTGGGCTTCTCGCTCCACGACACGATCATCCACGCCGGTACCGAGACAACCATGTGGTACCGCAACCACATCGAGGCGGTCTACTGCATCGAGGGTGAAGGCACCCTCGAAGATGTGGCCACCGGTGAGGTGCACCAGATCGGCGCAGGCAGCATGTACCTGCTCGATCAGCACGACAAGCACGTGTTGCGGGCGACCACCCAGATGCGAATGGTCTGTGTGTTCAACCCGCCGTGCACCGGCCGGGAAACCCACGACGCCGACGGTGTCTACCCCCTGCTCACCCTGGGTGACGAGGATCCCCCCGTCGACGATCTGGTGACGGCATGAGTGCAAACAACGTCCTAGCCCACGACCGCTATCCATCCCGGCACAGCCCCACGGCCACCATCGCCGAGCGCCAGGATCCCGTCCTGTACGGAAGGCCGGAGGGCGACTACTCGCCCCGCCCCGACGGGCCCTTGTCGGCCGAGCAGCTTCGGACCTACGCCGACACGGGGGTGCTGATCCTGCCGGGGCTGATGGCCGACCGAGTCGCCGCCCTCAACCGGGAGATCGATGAGATGGCGGCTGATCCGGCCGTACGTTCTCGCCCCCAAGCGATCGTCGAGCCCGACAATGACGCCCTGCGGTCGTTGTTCGAACCCCACCTCGGCGACGGGCCGGTGGCGGCACTCACCCGCGATTCGCAGTTGGTCGCCATTGCCCGCGACCTGCTCGACAGCGACGTGTACATCCACCAGAGCCGTATCAACCTCAAGCCAGGCTTTCGGGGCAAGGAGTTCTACTGGCACTCCGACTTCGAAACCTGGCACACCGAGGACGGCCTGCCAGCCATGCGTACGGTCAGCTGCTCGGTCCTGCTCACCGACAACCACAGCTACAACGGTCCCCTGCTCACCATCGCAGGGAGCCATCGCTGGTTCGTGTCGTGTGTGGGCGAGACCCCCGACGATCATCACGAGCAGTCGCTCCGCCGCCAGGAGATCGGGGTGCCCGACGACGACAGCCTCGTCGAGCTCACCCGGCGAGGTGAGATCCGCGAGGCCACCGGACCGGCCGGGACGGTGGTGTTCTTCGAGTGCAACGTGATGCATGGCTCCAACGGCAACATCACGCCGCTGCCCCGACGCAACGTGTTCACCGTCTACAACAGTGTGAACAACCTGCCCGACGAGCCCTTCGCGGCGCCGGCGCGTCGTCCCTCCTACATCGGAGCGCGCGACTTCACCCCGGTCTGATCCGCGCCGGCGCGGTCCGGACATCGCTGACCCGACGCCTACTGTTGGTCGGTGATGTCGCCGATCCTGGGACCCTCGCAACCCTCTGCCTCTCGAAGTAGTGGCGCGAATGGGCGTATATCGCACATTCGCGCCACGACCTCCGGTCGGCGGCGCCGTTCCCGGGCGGCGGTCGTAGGCGTCGCGGTGCTGATGTTCGCCTCGACCGCCTGCGGGCAACTCGAGCCCGTGTCGTTCACCCGTCGACCCACCACCACCGTCGAACGCCAGGAACTGCCCGAGGAGCTGTTGCCCACCGCTGACCTTCCCAGCCTGCGACCCGCCCGCTACGAGGTCCAGCCCGGCGACACCATCGGCAGCATCGCCACCAAGTTCGGGCTCACCATCGATTCGTTGCTGGTGGCCAACGAGCTCACCGACCCCAACCGGCTTGAGGCTGGGACCGTTCTGCGCATCCCCGGTCCCAATACCACCACCCCACCCCCGTGGCTTCAGCGCGAGAACCGCGACAGCCGACGGGGTCGCTGATTCCGCTGGCGGCCTCGGCGCAAGTCCCCGGATAGCATCACCGAATGCCGCGCAGTGTTCCCCCCGGGATGGTCGACGACGGATGGCGGGGCCGCCGAGCCGCTCGGGTGGTGCTGATCGACGCCGCCAAGCGTGTGCTCCTCCTGCGGGCCTCTGACCCATCCCGGCCCGAGAAGGGCTCGTGGTGGGAGATCCCCGGCGGAGGTCAGGACCCGGGCGAATCGAGCGAGGTGGCGGCCAAGCGCGAGTTGTACGAGGAGACCGGCATAACCGACGCCGAAGTCGGCCCGTGTGTTTGGGTGGCCCATGCCCAATTCGACTTCGGCCCCTACCGGTTCGACCAGCGCGAGCGGGTCCACGTGGCCTGGTGCGGCATCGAAGAGACGATCGAGCCCGCTCATCTCGAGCCGTTGGAGGCCTTGGCCTTCTCGGGGGCCAAGTGGTGGTCGCTCGACGAGTTGCTGGCCAGCGACGTGTCGACCCTTCCGGCCCGACTCCGTGAGTACCTCCCCGACCTGATCGAGGGCCGCCTGCCCGATCCACCGATCAACATCGGCGACATCGAGTTCTGATACGACACCGATTTCTGAGCCGATACCGGGTTCTGAGCCGATACCGGGTTCTGAGCCGACTCAGAATCCGGGGCGACTGTGGAACCCGGGGGTGGCTGGGCCATCATGGGATGGATCCCCCGAGAGGTGCCGTGAGACGTTTCAAGACAGTTTCTGCTCTGCTGGTGGCCCTGGTGCTGCTGGCCTCGTGTTCGAATTCGGGCCCCGATGTGGCCGCGCCATCTGGTGTGAGCGACGACCCAACCCCGTTCCAGGGCGTGCCCCTCGCCGAAGGCACTCCCAAGCCCGACTTCACCCTGATCGACACCGACGGCAACGAGTTCGACTTCTTGGAGGAAACGGCGGGGAGTACGACCTTCTTGTTCTTCGGTTACAGCCACTGCCCCGACATCTGTCCTCCGCACCTTGCCCAGATCGCGCAGGTGCTCGACATGCCGAGCTCGCCCACCAACGTCAAGGTGGTGTTCGTCACCGTCGATCCCGACCGTGACACCCCCGAGGTGCTCCGCACCTTCCTCGACAAGTTCGACAAGGATTTCATCGGCCTCACCGGCGATGCCGAGACCATCTACCAGGCTCAGATCGACACCGGGGTCCCTCCCGCCCAGATCGGTGAACCCGACGAAGACGGCGACTACCTCATCGGCCATTCGGGGGAGATGCGGGCTTACGCACCCAATGGCATCGGCTATGTGACCTTCCCGTACGGGGCCCGCCAGGCGCAGTTCTCCCACGACCTGCAGATCCTCGATCGACTCCGCTCTCCCGATGACACGCCGTAGCCACTGGCTGGCAGCGATGCTCGCGCTGGTGGTTCTAGGGGCGGCTGCCTGTGGCGGGGGTGGGGCGAACGACGGTGCTGGCGATAACGACGGTGCTGGCGATAACGACACCGCGCCCAGCGAGATCGTCGTCAGCGATGCGGCGATCGTGTTGCCGACGGGCCCCAACAGCGCCATCTACTTCACCATCACCAACTCCGGCAGCGGGTCCGACACCTTGGTGGAGGCGCGCACCATGGTGGGGGAGTCGGAGCTGCACGAAACCCGCCTGGCCGATGGATTGATGACGATGCACCACCTCGACTCGGTGTCGGTGCCGGCGGGCGAGACGGTGACATTCCAGCCTGGCGGACTGCACGTGATGGTCCACGACGCCGAACCGCTCGTCGAAGGCGACACCGTCGAGGTCGAGTTGGTGTTCGACAAGGCGGGGGTGGTCACCGTCGAGGCTGTGGTCCGGACCTCCGACGCCTTGATCGAGGGCTGAGTTGCCCAAGCCGACCAGATTGTCGCTGTCGGTGGCTGTCGCCGTGGCCGCGCTGGTCGTCTCGGGCTGCGGCGGCGATTCTCTGGCCGAGCGAGGCCGGGCGGTCGCCCAGGACGTTGGTTGCCTGTCGTGTCACTCCACCGGTACCGACGACGGGTTGGGCCCGGGTCTGGGCGGTATCTGGGGCGAAGACCGCACATTTGCCGATGGCTCGACCGGCACCGTCGACGAGGCCTACCTCCGCCGTTCGATCCTCGCCCCCGACGCTCAGGTCGTCGATGGGTTCGCGGCGATCATGCCCCAGATCCGGCTGTCCGATGAGGAGTTGGAAGGCGTCGTCGCCTATCTTCGAGGGGTAGCCGGTGGCTGATTTGGCCCCGCCGGCGCTCGGAGGTTTGCCATGACCTGGTGGTGTGTGACCATCACCGAGCAGTGGACCTGGTCGTTCCGCGCTTACCCAGGAATCTGGTTGTCGGTGTTGTTCCTGTTGGTGCCGTACCTGTGGACCATGTTGCGTCGCAGCGGTCCCAACCCCGACCGAGGCCGCCGGATCGCGTTCTTCGTGTCGGGTGTGGCCGTGTACTGGATCGCCACCGACTGGCCGCTCGGCACCTTGGGTGCCGGCTACCTGGCCAGCGCTCACATGGTGCAGTACCTGCTGTATTCGTTCGCCGCGGCGCCGCTCATCCTGCTCGGGATCCCCGAGTGGATGGGTCGTCGCATCCTCGAGAAGCTCCGCCTCTACCGGGTCGCCCGCGTCCTGTCACGACCTCTGGCGGCGGGGCTGATCTTCAACGGCATCCTGCTGGTCAGCCACGCTCCCCTGACCGTCGACCCGTTCCGCTCCAACCAGTTCGGGTCGTTCAGCCTTGACCTCTTGTGGCTGCTCGGCGGCCTGCTGTTCTGGATGCCGATCATCTCCCCGCTCCCCGAGCTGCGGCCCAAGTCCTACGGCACCCGGATGATCTACATGTTCCTGGCCGGCCAGGTCATCCCCATGATCCCCGGTGGCTTCCTGACCTTCTCGGAGTTTCCGCTCTACAACATCTACGAGCTGGCCCCGCGGGTCTTTGGCCTATCGGCCGGAGAGGACCAAGCCCTGGCGGGAGCGTTGATGAAGGTCGGCGGCGTGCCGATCGTGTGGGGCACGATGTTCGTGCTCATGATCCGCTGGGCGAAGTCCGAGCGGGAGCCGATCGTTCCCCGCTCAACCGCCGACGCCTAGCCTCCGGCGGGGATCAAGACCCGCAGGGGATCAGAAACCGCCCGGGCCCTTGGCGGCGTCGGGGATGGCCAGCTCGTCGATCACGTGGATGACGCCATTGGTAGCCACGATGTCGGTCTCGATGACCTCGATGCCCTCGAAGTCGAAGTGCACCGTCGGGCGAGGGGCTTCGCCCTCGTCGGTGCCCTCGTCGGTCTCGGAGCCTTCGTTGGCCGGAGGATGGGTGATCACGCGAGCGAAGGTCGCTCCGTCGCCTCCCGCCGAGCTGAACTGGCGGCGGGTGAGGATCGCGTCGGTGAGGACTTCGGTGCGGAACATGTGGAAGCGGAGCACCGTCGCGGCCAGATCGGTGTCGGTGGCCAGGAGCTCGCGCTGGGCGTCGGTGAGGGCGGCGAAGGCGTCGTCGTTGGGGGCGAAGAGCGTGAAGGTCCCTTCGCCACCGAGATCCTGGTCGAGACCGGTGGCCTCCAACGCGGCCAACAGCTCGGTGAAGTTGCCCTCGGCCTCGAGGGTGGAGACGATGTCGGTGGGCTCGGGGATGGAGGCGATGAGTTCGGCGAACTCGTCGGCCCGATCGGCAGGTACCAGCACGGTGTCGATGATGTGCACCACGCCGTTGGTGGCGAGCTGATCGCTCTCGGTGACGGTGGCGTCTTCGTTGACCAGAATGTCGGTGGTGGGCTCGGCGTCGTCTTCGGCCGCGAGCTCTACCGAACCGACCTCGAGGCTTGAGCCTTCGAGGGTCTCGAGGTCGCCTTCTTCGAGCAGCCCCTCGACCAGGTGCCGCCCCTCGACGACGTGATAGCTCAAGATGTCGGTGAGCAGACGCTGATTGGTCGGTTCGAGCAGCAGGTCGACCAACGCCGGGTCGAGCGCCTCGAAGGCGTCGTCAGACGGAGCGAACAGCGTGAAGGGGCCATCGCCGCCGAGCGTCTCGCCGAGGCCGGAACTCTCCAGCATCCGGGGCAGTTGCGTGAGCTCCGCGTTGGCGGCCGTCTCGACGACGTCGCGGGGGGCACTGACGGGGTCGATGCCCGAGCTGATGACGGCGCGCTCGGAATCGGTGCCACAGGCCGAGGCAACGACTACGAGCGCGATGACGAGAGCAACGATGCGAGAGGGTCGAAGGCGCGACATGGCCCCTTTTCTAGTGCTTGGAGCGGAGTGCAGCCCAACCGCGGTCCCTGCACCCCACCGATGTGACATGTGTGCCATGCGCGTTCTGACTTGGATAGCGTCGGATCATGGCGCCATCGACCCCAGCCCATGAAGGTCGCCCCCAGCCCGGTGACCGGTCCCGAGCGGTTGTTGAAGGGGTAACACCCCAAGTCGACGGGGGAAGGTTTGCGGCCAAGGCGACCGTCGGCTCCCCGGTCACGGTCGAGGCCGATGTGTTCACCGACGGTCACGACCTGGTGGCCGGAGCCCTGTGGGTTCGGGGGCCGGCCGACAGCTCCACAGTCGAGTTGCCCATGGTGGCGCTGGGCAACGACCGGTTCCGGGCCAGCTTCGTCCCTGATCGGCTCGGGCGATGGGCCTACACCGTGGTGGGGTGGGTCGACCGGTTCGAGACGTGGCGGGTCGGCACCGCTCGCAAGATCGAAGCCCAACAAGACGTCCGCGTCGACCTGCTGACCGGGGCTGAGTTGGTCACCGCGGCTGCGGCCAGGGCCAGTGGCTCCGACGCCGACCTCCTGAGCGACACCGCCGCCGATCTGCGGCGCGGCTCGGCCGACCTGCTCGACGATCCGGCCCTGTGGAGGGCCATGGCCACCTGGGCCGACCGCGAGCCGTTGGTGCGTCACCACCGAACCCTGGAGCTGGTGGTCGAGGCCGTGCGTGCCGGCCATGGCGCCTGGTACGAATTCTTCCCTCGCTCGACCTCGGGTGTCTCCCACCGCCATGGCACCCTGCGCGATGCTGCCGACCACCTATCCTATGTGGCGGGCATGGGTTTCGACGTGGTGTACCTACCGCCCATTCACCCCATCGGCGCGACTTTCCGCAAGGGCCCGAACAACACCACCGAAAGCGGTCCCGCTGACACCGGAAGCCCGTGGGCGATCGGCTCCGCCGATGGCGGCCACACGGCCATCCATCCCGAGTTGGGCGACCACGACGACTTCGCCCACTTCGTCGAAACGGCGGCCTCGCTCGGCCTTGAGGTTGCCCTCGACCTGGCATTTCAGTGCGCGCCCGACCACCCGTGGGTCACCGAGCATCCCGAGTGGTTCCGCCACCGACCCGACGGCACCATCCAGTACGCCGAGAACCCGCCCAAGAAGTACCAGGACATCTACCCGCTCGACTTTGAGTCCGCTGATTCGGCTGCCCTGTGGGAAGCGCTGGCCGGGGTGGTGCGCCACTGGATCGACCACGGCGTGCGGATCTTTCGGGTCGACAACCCTCACACCAAGCCGTTCCGCTTCTGGGAATGGCTGATCGGCACCATCCACGCGGAGCACCCCGACATCGTGTTCCTGTCCGAAGCCTTCACCCGTCCCAAGGTCATGTACCAGCTGGCCAAGGTGGGGTTCAGCCAGTCGTACACCTACTTCACCTGGCGCCAGGAAGCGTGGGAACTGAGGGAGTACTTCACCGAGCTCACATCTTTGCCGGTGGTTGACTTCTTCCGCCCGAATGCCTGGCCCAACACCCCCGACATCCTCACCGATCAGCTCCAGACCGGAGATCGTTCGGTGTTCATCCAACGCCTGGTGCTTGCCGCCACGCTGTCGGCCAACTACGGCATCTACGGTCCGGCCTTTGAGCTGGTCGAGCAGCGAGGACTCCGGCCGGGCAGCGAGGAGTACCTCGACTCCGAGAAATACCAACTACGCCAGTGGGATCTGCGGGCGCCGCACAGTCTCGCTGACCTGATCACGTTGGTGAACCGGATTCGCCGGGACCACCCCGCATTGCGCCAGGACCGCACCTTGCGGTTCCACGACACCGACAACCCCCATCTGCTCTGCTACTCCAAGACCGCTCCCGACGGGACCGACCCGGTCCTGGTGGTGGTCAACACCGACACCGCCCACCAGGCGGGCTGGGTCAGCCTCGACCTGGCCGCCCTGGGGGTGGCCGACGACGTTCCCTTCGTGGTTGAAGATCTGCTCGGTGGGCAGTCGTACACCTGGAAAGGGAGCTCCAACTTCGTGGCCCTGGACCCGCAGGTCCTGCCCAGTCACGTCTTCGCCATCGCCATCGACCAACCCGACCAACGTGTGAAACCGCTCGACCGCGGGGAAGGAACCGCCCAGTGATCCTCGACGACGACCCGCATTGGTACCGCGATGCGGTCATCTACGAGTTGCACGTCCGGTCATTCTCCGACAGCGACAACGACGGCATCGGCGACTTCGCCGGGCTCACCTCCAAGCTCGACTATCTGAGCGAGCTGGGGGTGACCGCCGTTTGGTTGCTGCCCTTCTACCCCTCGCCGCTGCG
>CAZEFG010000081.1:0-9287 GCA_964511355.1 uncultured Iamiaceae bacterium | reverse complement strand
GCGCAGAGGTGGCCACCACACAGGCCAGATCGCCGGTGTCGAGCGCTGCCTCGAAGCGCTCTCGCTCGTCGGCCGGGGTCGACCCGGTGTAGGAGACCGCCGCCACTCCCCGATCGGCCAGATACGCCGCCACCCGTTCGGCCTCGGACACCGTGAGGCAGTAGCCGAGACCCGGACCGGGATTGGCGGCCGTCCAGGATCCGAGCCACGCCAGGTGTTCGGCGGCCGAGTCGAGCCGGACGACTCCGAGGTGCAGGCTGGGTCGGTCGAGCGAGCCGCGCAGGGTGAGAGTTTCGGTTCCGATCTGGCTGGCGACGTCGGCTTCTACCCGTCGGTTGGCCGTGGCGGTGGCAGCCAGCACCGGAACGTCGACCGACAACCCCGAGAGCACGTCGGCGATGCGCCGGTAGTCGGGACGAAAATCGTGGCCCCAGTCGGAGATGCAGTGGGCTTCGTCGATGACCAACAACCCCACGCTGGCGGCCAACTGGGGGAGTACCTCGGCCCGGAACCGGGGGTTATTGAGCCGCTCGGGCGAGATGAGCAGAACGTCGACCTCGTCGGCCGCCACCCGCGCCTCGATCTCGCGCCAGTCATCGACGTTGGCTGAGTTGATGGTGGCGGCCCGGATCCCTGCTCGCTCGGCGGCCGCGACCTGGTTGCGCATGAGCGCCAACAGCGGCGATACCACCAGGGTCGGTCCACCGCCTTTCCGACGCAGCAGCATCGTGGCGATCCAGTACACCGCCGATTTGCCCCATCCGGTGGCCTGGACCAGCAGCACCCGTTGCCGGTCGCTGACCAAAGCCGAGATCGCCACCAGTTGATCGGTGCGCAGCTGGGCGTCTGCGCCCGCGAGGCTGCGTAGCGAGGCCTCGGCGTCGGCGACCAGCCCTTGGTCGATCGCGGCATCGCCTTGGTCAGCGGGATTTGCTGTGGTTGGGACCGGAGAACTCATGGCCCCATGCTGGCACCGGGGTGTGACAATCCGGCCGGGTGGTGGCACGAATGAGCGGATACCGCCCGATCGCGCCACCACCTGGCCAGTTCGGGCGAGTGCGGCCCGACAAGCAGGCCCGGACCGTTCAGGGCCGCATACGGGCGGGGTACGCCTCGACCTCGGCCATCAACAGGCGGCTGCACAGGCCCATGGCCGCGGCGATCGGGTCGACCTGATCCGACGAGATCTCCACCAGAGTCACACCCAGCGCCTCGTCGGGCAGCAACGTCACATCGGTCTGGACCAAGAGCCCGTCACCTTCGGCCGCTATCGCGCTCTCGGCGGTGGCCGCGGTGACTTCCCGTGTCACCACCGGCGCCACCAGGGTGGTAGCAAACCAGACGTCGGCGCCCGGGCTGGCCACGTGCAGACCGGCCCCGATCGGGCGGACCGAGCCGGCTGCTTCGACGCTGTCGATGCCCTCGCAAACAGCGAACGCTCCACCGCCGGTCTGGGCCATCAGCATCTTGCGCAACGAACAGATGGTCATGTCGGCCGACGGATGTCTGCCGATGGTGACGGCGTCGCCACGGGTGGTCTCCATGACGAGGTGAGCCCCAGGAACAGCGTGGGCCAAGGCGGTGACGCAGCGAAGGTGTACGGGGTCGATCATCGGTGCTCCTCGGGTTGACCTGGGATCTCGAATACCCCCAGCCGCGCGGAACCAACCCCGCCTTGATGGATCGGGTCAGATCAGACGGCGCTCATTGGCCCAGGCGGTGAGCTGGTGACGATTCGAGAGCTGGAGCTTGCGCAGGACCGCCGAAACGTGGGTCTCGATCGTCTTGACCGACAGGTGCAGCCGCGCCGCCACCTCTTTGTAGGCGTAGCCGCGGGCGATGAGGCGTAACACCTCCTGTTCCCGGGCCGTGAGCTGGTCGAGTTCGGGGTCGGAGGGTGCCGGCAGATCGCCGGAGAAAGCGTCGAGCACGAACCCAGCCAGGCGGGGCGAGAAAACGGCGTCCCCGCCGTGGACGCGCCCGATGGCATCGAGAAGCTCGGGCGCGCTGATGGTCTTGGTGACATAACCCCTGGCCCCCGCCCGGACCACGGCGATCACGTCCTCGGCGGCGTCCGATACCGATAGGGCCAGGAAGCGGGGAGGGTCGGGATCCTCGGCCAGGCTGGTGATCACCACCTGGCCGCCACCGCCGGGCAGATGCACGTCGAGCAGCACCACGTCGGGCCGAGAAGCGCGGATGACCGTCACGGCGTCCTCCACCGACGCCGCTTCGCCGACGATCTCCACCGCCGCGGTGTCAGATGCGATGCCCGCCGCCACCAGCTCCGACAGCTCGGCCCGGACACCCGCCCGGAACAGCGCATGGTCCTCGACCAGCACCAACCTGATGCCCATCAACGGTTCCTCGGGATCCGCAGCTCGACCTCGGTACCGGTGCCGGTGCGAGACGAGACCGTGGCGACGCCCCCCGCTCGGCGCACCCGACCAACGATCGAGTCGGTGATCCCGCGTCGATCGCCCGGCACCGAATCGAGGTCGAACCCTCGCCCGGTGTCGCGCACATAACCGGTCAGCTCGGCGACGTCGGCCTCGACGAACACGTCGACGCGGGCGACCTTGGCGTGGTGCACGGCGTTGACGATCGCCTCGCGCAGCGCGGCGAGCAGTGTCTTGGCCGCCTCGTCGAGGGGCTGGTCACCGACCACGACCGCCTCGACACGAATATCGTGGTCGGACTCGATCTCGACGGTCATGGCATTGATGGCGGCGTGCAGGGTGGTGGGCTCGCCGACGGGCACGGTGCCGTAGAGCCAGGCCCGCAGTTCTCGCTCTTGACGACGGGCCAGCGCTCCCATCTTGCGGGCGTCGTCGCTGCGCTGGATGAGCACCAGCGACTGGAGCACCGAGTCGTGGAGGTGCGCGGCGACCGCCGCCCGCTCGTCCTCGCGGATGCGGGTGGCCCGCTCCTCGTCGAGGTCGCGCAGCAGCCTTCCGAGGGCGGGAGCACCCAGCATGGCGATGCCTCCGACCACCACGGCGATGGCGGCCGCCGACGCTCCGACATTGGACAGCCCCCCGGTGCGGTTGGCGAGCGAGATCACCCCCGCGGCCAGTAGGGCCACCCCGGCCAGTACCTGCAGGGCGCGCGCCGCTTCGGGTCCGAGTGTTCCGCCGTGCGCGGAGCCGAGGCTGGGATGCCACACCACGGTGATGCCGATGGCGACCGCGACGGCGGGGAGCATGATGGCATCTCCCGGCCACAGCCCCACCGCGCGAGCGCCGATGAGGATGGCGCCGGTGGCGCAACCGATGGCCAACTCGCGGCGCGAATCGCGCGTCGCGACCCCGGGGCCGCCGTCACCGCCAGGTGACCCCGCGTCGGGGGCCACCGAGTTGAGGGCCGCGACTCCATAGAGAACCGCACCGATCCCGCCCGCGAGGGTGAGCAAGCCGAGCGCGGCTCGCACCACGGTGGGGTCGACCCCCCAACGTTCGGCCCAGCCGGCGGCCACCCCCGCCACGATGCGGTCGGAACTGCGCGGCACAGAAGGCACGTGGGGAAAGCGCACCATCGGTTCCATGACCCGATCGTCCCACAAGACGTAGCGGCTGCCCATCGGGGTCTTCCCTGATCCTGGGCGGCCCCGGACCCCCGGGCAATCAGGGCCAGTTCAGGGTGATCCCCGATACCCAGGAAACACCGGGACCTTTACCGTCGCACCCATGAACGGAACTGCGACCCCGCCCGACGATCAGGCTCCACCTCCGCCGCCGTTGCCGCCACCCCCTGGCGACTCGGCCCCCCCGCCGGCCGCGGCCGAGACCCGCCCCATCTTCGGCGGCGTGTGTGCGTACCTGGGTGATCGGCTCGGCGTCGACGCCACCTGGATCCGGATCGGCTTCGTCGTTGCCTCACTGGCCGACGGCCTCGGTCTCATCGTCTATGCCGCCTTGTGGCTGATCCTCATCGCAGGCCGTCCTCAGCGGTCAGCGGCGCTGGCGATACTCGGCAGCCTGCTCCTTCTCTTCGGACTGCCCGTCGTCGCCGGCGGTCTGCTCCTCAGCGGTCCCCTGGTGACGATCTTCCTGCTGATCGGGCTCGCGGTCGCCCTGTGGCAACCCCGGCGCGACACCAACCAGCCGGCAGGCCCCCCAGCCCAGAACCTCGGCGCCTTCCCCCACACGCGGGCGACAGCCTCCCAATCGACCGCGACTCCGCCCTCCCCCCGAACCGTTCCCCGTGAGTCCTCGCCGCTCGGAGCGATCACCCTCGGCTCGGCCATGGTGGTGGCTGCGGCCGGGGCTCTCATCGACCAGGCCAACGGCGGCCGTCTCCATCCCGAACAGTGGTTGGGCGCGGCGGCGATCGTCTGTGGCATCGGTTTGTTGGTGGGTACCGTCCGCGGTCACGGCCGCTGGCTGATCATTCCTGCCCTCGTCATCTCGGGCCTGGGAGCGCTCGGCGGGCAGATGGCTCAGCTGGGAATAGGGACCGGCGACCTGACCGGTGATCGGTGGATCGGGATCTCCGAGGGGTCCCCTCGCCACTACAGCGAGCGGGTTGCGCTCGGAAGGATCCACATCAGCGTCGACCGCGTACCGCAGCAACCGGTCACCGTCGATGCCCGGGTGGCCATGGGCGACATCAGCCTGACGGTCGAGGATCATGTCGCTGTCGATCTGGTTCGCGACGGCCGAGGAGCGCCTGAGCGCATCGGTCGAGCCGATGGAGCAGCCGACGTGACCGTCGTGGCCCGCAATGGCTACGGCCGGGTCAACACCTCGACCTACACGAGCGGCGATCCCTTTCCCGAGTTCAGCGAGTTCGAGGAGAGCCTCGGCCAACTCCGCCAGGTGGCCGAGGGGGTCCAGGTGACCAACGACGGCTGGTTCGTCCTCGGCGATGGCGAAGTGGTCATCGATGACCACGACGAGGTCGTACACGGCGAAGGCATCGAGGAGGGCGAGGGCGTGACGTTGTTCTACAGCTACCTGGGCGACTTCCGGTTGCTGCCCCGGGGGCTGCTGATGACCCCTTGGAACGAAGTCATCGACCTGCAGACCATCAGGGCCGAGGTCGCCGACGGCGAGAAGCCCTCGACCACGACCATCGTCGCCGACGCCACCATCCCCGGCTCCGAAGGAGACCAGCCATGACCCCTCATCGCTTCGACCCCATCTCGGCGCTGTTCGGAGGTGTCGCCGTGGTCCTCGGCCTGGTGGTGATGACCGACTCGGTCGACCGCATCCAGGTCGATGGTGGCTGGTGGGCGGCGCTTGGGGCCCTAGCCCTGGGGGTGGCCATCATCGCCTCGGCCGCTCGAGGCCTCAGCAGTGACGATCCCGCAACGCTTGAGCCCGACTCCCGGCCAGATTGAGGGTCGACACCCCGATCCGATTGCGGTCGCACCCCAACCCCGCCCGTAGACCGTGTTGGTCGACCCCCGGCGGAGGGTCGTCGAGGGCGGCGGCGATGACGGGCACCGCATCGTCGGAAAGGCCCGCCAGGTAGTAGAGGTCGACCGGGTGGCCGGCATGGGCTCGATTGAGGTTGTGGCGGGTCACGAACGCCTCGGGGTTGGCGACATTGGCGGCCACCACCAGCACCAAGGCCGCGATCCCCGCCCCACCGGTCACCCAACTCCTGCGGCCCACCCCAGCGTTGCGGAGCGCCAACATCACCAGCACCGCACCCATCCACACCGCGGCGCCCATCACCCACAGCCGGAGCATGGTGAGGCCGAAGGCCTGGTCATAGAGCGCCATCCGCCGCAGGCTCACCACCACCAAGCCGAGAGCGAGTACGGGCACTACCGCGGCGACCACCCGAACCGCCCGCTGTCGATGCACCTCCGGCCGGGCCAGGCGCCGCACCGCCGCCAACAAAGCGACCACCAGGGCCACCGCCCAGCACAGCTGGAAGAACCCCGTTCGGGCGTACTCGGCGGGCGTGAGCCCTGCACTGTCGATCAGGCGACGACCGGCGCCGGTGAGCGCCACCATCTGCGACAGCACGAACAGCGACAACACCGCCGCGGCCAAACCCAGCACCGTGATGACTTCGATCGGTCCGACCACGCCGGGGTGATCGGGCTCGATGGCATCACCCTGGGCGGCCGCCGCCAGCGCCACGACCCCCACCGCTCCGAGCACGATGAGCACCAGATGACCAAGCAGCGGGCCGGCATCGACATCGGGGACCAGCATCGCGGCGAAGACCGGATCGGCCGCCGCCAACAACGCCACCAGGGCCGCCAATGCCGGTAGCGACAACAACGCCGCGACGACGACCCTGGCCGCTTTGGTTCGGGTCCCGCTTCCCACCGTCGGCACCAACGCCTGTAGCGCCTTGAGTCCACGGGTGGCGCGCACCACTCCGGGCAGACCCCGCTCCAGCAGGCGCATCGGGGTGGTGTCGAACATCGATCCGGACCTCGACGTCACCACCGCTGCCCCTACCAGGGCCATCACCGCCAACAAATCGAGGGTCAACAGCCATGGTGAAGTCCGCACCGCCAAGAACCCCGCCGGCAAGACGGCGATCATCGCCATGATCTGTGCCTCGCGGCGGGCGACCCGACGGTCGGTGAGCAGAGCAGCCAGCGCCAGACCCGCCGCCAGCACCATCACCGCGTTGTCGATTCCGCCCCGCAAGCCCACGTCGACCGCCAAGCCTGCGGCCAGCGCCAACGCCAGCAACCGACCAGGCGCCGGGTCGGGCTCGACGCGAAGGTGTCCAGGGCGGGCCTGGGGTGGAGGCGGTGGCAGGTCGTCGAGGTCGGTCTCTGACGGCGGCGGGGGCAGGAGTCCAGTGCTCATCGGGGTGAAGCCTCCAGAGGAAGGGTTACGACCATGACGCAGCCCGTTGGCTGGTTGGCGGTCGGACGGATGTGGCCCCCGTGTAAGTCGACGATCCATCGGGCGATCGACAGACCAAGTCCGGCGCCACCCATCGCGGGTCGGCTCGGGTCCGGCCGGTAGAAGCGTTCGAACACCCGCTCGGCCTCGTCGGCGGCGATTCCCGGACCTTCGTCGCTCACGGAGAACACGACCGTGTCGGCGTCGACCGTCGCTTCGAGGCGGACGGGGCGGTCGACCGGGCCATGGCGCAAGGCATTGGCGGTGAGGTTGGCGAGCACCTGGTGCAAGCGGTCGGGGTCAGCCACCACCGCCAGGTCGTCGGGGGCTTTGATCTCGATCGTTCGTCCGGGGGCATGAAGCCGACCTTCGGCGGCCACGGCGTCGAGCAACGCGGCTACCGGGACGGCCTCTCGGTGCAGGGGCACCGTGCCCGATTCGAGACGAGACAGGTCGAGGAGCTGCTCGACCAGCCGCGACAACCGCTCGGTCTGGGCCAACATCGATCCCAGCAGCTCGGGGTCGGGCGCTTCGACTCCGTCGATCAGGTTCTCGAGGCGGGCCTGCAACGCGGCGATGGGCGTCCGCAGCTCGTGGGAGACGTTGGCCACCAGGTCGCGTCTCATCCGGTCGACCTGGGCCAATTCGGCCGCCATGTCGTTGAACGCTCGGGCTAGATCACCGACCTCGTCGGCCGAGGTCGCCGTCACTCGCCGGTCCCAATCGCCGTCGGCCATGGCCCGAGTGGCATCGGCCATCTCCCGCAGCGGCGAGGTCATCCCCCGGGCCAGGATCTGGACCAGCCCCAGGGCGATCACCCCGGCGATGATGGGCCGCAACCAGATCGGCACTCCCAGTCGGAACCCCACCGTCGACACCACCGCGCTCACTCCCACGGCGATCACGATGGCCACGCCGAGCTTCAGCTTGATCGAACCGAGCCGGTCGAGAGGGCGGATGCTCACCGGTCGACCGCCAGCGCGTAGCCCACGCCATGGACCGTGCGGATGACGTCGTCGCCGAGCTTTCGGCGTAGCGAGCGCACATGGGAGTCGACGGTGCGCGGCCCGGTGCCGTCGGGGTAACCCCAAACGTCGGCCAACAGCTGTTCACGAGGAAAGACCACCCCGGGGCGCGACATCAGGTGGACCAACAGATCGAACTCGGTGGGGGTGAGGTGGACCACCTCGTCGGCCCGGACCACTCGACGCCGGGCCGGGTCGACTTCGAGGTCGCCGTGCGACAGTGCCCGGCCGTCAGCGACCCCTTCGGCCCGGCGCAGCACTGCTCTGATGCGGGCCACCAACTCGCGCGGGCTGAACGGTTTGGTCAAGTAGTCGTCGGCTCCCACCGCCAGCCCCACCAGCAGGTCGGCGTCGTCGTCGCGGGCGGTGAGCATCACCACCGGCACCTGTCGTTCGGCCTGGATGCGACGGCACACCTCAATTCCGTCGAGGCCCGGCAACATCAGATCCAGCACCACCAGATCGGGCTGCAGTTGCCGACACATCTCTATGGCCCTCAGCCCATCGCCCACCGCCTGGGCCTCGAACCCCTCGCTGCGCAGGCGCCTGACCACTGCGGCGGCGATGTCGGGTTCGTCGTCGACGACCAGGATCGTGGGCATGGCGACAGGCTAGAGAAGCGGTGTGTGGCCGTCCTGGACGAGATGTGCAGATCTCGTGCAGGCGCGACCGCCTCCTTGCGACAAGTGAACTCAAGACCATCACCGGCTGGCCGAAAGGGGCTGATGAAAAGCCACGGCAGGTCACACCCCAGCCGACTGTTGATCGCTTTGGTAGCTGCGATCCTGTTGGTGTTCACCGCTGCCTGTGGAGACGACTCGGGCGGCGGGGCAAGCAGCTCACCGACAGATGCCGAGCGCTGCGACGAAGTACGCCGGGTGTTGCATCAGCCCGTTCTGGAACCCAGCGATGCTGGACCAAGTCAACTCGAAGGCCTAGCGGCGATCCGTCGGTTCGCCTCCGAAGCGGATGGCCAGGCAGCGTCGGACCTCACTGAACTCGCCGCGCTCCTCGACCGTTTGGATGACGATCAGGGATCCATGGACGATGGCGATAGTGAGCGCGTTCGGACCCTCCTCGACGACGTCTCGGTCTGGGCGCTCGACGAGTGTCCGCCGACCGAGGCCACCTGGGGATGTGTGCTCCAAAGCGAGTTCAGGCCCGTCGGAGACCGAATCGGAGGCGACAGCATCTCTGGCGGCCCAACATCGGATACTCCCGAGGAAACGGTGGGCGAGGGCGCTGACCAGTACGAGCGGGTAGAGGTCGAACGAACGAGCGAGCGGGTTCTGTTCGCCTTCCTGGACGAGAAGGGCCTTACCCGCCGCACCGCCGAGGCCTTGCGAGCCGACGACGGCTGGACCCCCGGCGCTACCCGTATCTGCGACTAGACCCGACCACCGGGTCGCGGCCGAGCCAGTGTTCGGCGAGGTCGAGGCGG
>CAZEFG010000080.1:0-9329 GCA_964511355.1 uncultured Iamiaceae bacterium | reverse complement strand
GCGGTCTCGCGAGCGGAGCCTGGGTCGGTGTCGAGCACCACCATCTGCTCCGGCGCCAGCGTGGCATCGGACCCCATGGTCTCCCGAGCGAACGCGGTGTGCTCAACCGGAACGAAGTATGGATGGGCACCGTTGGCCTTGCTGGCCGCCAACGCCAACATCTTCGGCCCCAGCGCGGCCAGGACCGTCGCCTGAGGCAGATCGGCCGGGCCGACGGCACGAAAGACCGCCGCCTCCATCTGATCGAGGTACTCGACCATCCGGGAATAGGGCTTGGAGTAGTCGTGCTTGCGCACCCGGTCGACCAGATGGGCGTGGCTCACGCCGAGCCCGAGAAGAAATCGCCCGGGAAAGGCCTCCTCGAGCGTGCGCTGCAGGTTGGCGGTGGTCACCGCGTCGCGGGCGTAGATGTTGGCGATACCGGTGGCGAGTTGCAGGGTGGAGGTGCGCTCCAGGAGCAGCGCCACGTTCACAAAGGGGTCGCGACCCACGGTCTCGGGGATCCACAGGGTGGGGAACCCGATCGACTCGATGAGCGCCGCAATCTCGGCCGCTTCGCCGGACGATCGGGCATCGAGAACCCCGGTCCAGATTCCAACCCGCCCGAGATCAAGAGTCGTCTTTGTCATATGGCCAGTATGGCGAGTCAGCCGGGCTCCCCGGGTTCGGGCACGTCGGACTCCTCGTCGAACACGCCTGCAGCGGGGCTCGATGCCAGCACCTCGGCGTTGGTCCGGTCGGGGCGCTCGCTCGTATCGGGAGCCGCCGCCCCCGTGAGCGCGCTGGTGAACACGTTGACCATCTCTCGACAGAAGGCGGGCAGATCATCGGGCTTGCGGCTGCTCACCAGCGTGTTCGGGCCGTTGGAACAAACGACGACTTCCTCGTCGACCCATTTGGCCCCGGCATTTCGGAGGTCGGTCTTCAGGCTCGGCCAACTGGTGATCGTGCGACCCTCGACCACATCGGCCTCCACGAGGGTCCACGGACCGTGGCAGATCACCGCGACCGGTTTGCCCTCGGCGAAGAACTGTCCGATCAGGTTCACCGCACCCTCGTCCATTCGCAACGCATCTGGGTTGGCCACCCCGCCCGGCAACAGCAGAGCGTCGAAGTCATGGACCGAAACCTCGGCCACCGAAGCGTCGGTGGCGAAGGTGTCGGCCTTGTCGAGGTGATCGAACGCCTGGATCTCCCCGGCCTCCGGTGCCACCAAGGTCACTGTGGCTCCCGCCTGAATCAGCGCATCGCGGGGCTCGACCAGTTCGACCTGTTCGACGCCCTCGTTGGCACTCAGGCACGCCACCCTCAAGGCGGTCTCCGGCGTCGAGCCGTTGTCGGCGATCGGTTCAGCACTCATGTCGTCCTCCTCGGCCGAAGCCAGGTTGCGAACCGCCCAGGGGTGCGCTCTACCCCACATCGACTGTTCCAATCCGGGCGGGTTACCCGAGGTGCGGCGGGGGTAATACGGCGACCGTGTTCGGATTCAGGTCCCATCTGGTCGGCTCGGTCGAGCGCCTGTTCGGGCCGACGGAGGTGCTACAGCACATCAATGCCGACCCCACCGCGGTCTATGCCATCATCTCCGACCCCAGCATGCACCCACAGTGGCTCGTAGGGGCTCAGCGCATCCGAGCGGTCGATGTCGGCTATCCGGAGCCCGGCACGGCCTTTCACCATTCGGTCGGTCTCATCCCCGGGGTGACAGTCGACGACAAGACCGACTCGATCGCCGCCGACCCTCCCCACCGTCTGCTTCTTGCGGTCCATGCCGGGCCCTTCGACGGTGAGGTCGAGTTCCTCCTGGAGCCTGAGGTTAAGGGTTCCGCGGTGGCCGGTACCCGTCTCACGATGCGCGAGTCATCCACCGGGCCCGGCGCGGCGCTCATGCCGGGCCTCCGGTTCGCACTGTTCGCCCGCAATCGGCGTTCGCTGCAACGGTTGGCCCGTCTGATCGAGGCCGAAAGCGGGTGAGAGCCGTCGATGCAGTGGTGATCGGTGCTGGTCACAACGGCCTGGTGGCCGCAGCTCACCTGGCTGACGCCGGCTGGGAAGTCGAGGTGCTGGAGGCGTCCGATCGCCCGGGAGGAGCGATCCGATCCGACCACGATGCGATCGCACCGGGTTTCATCACCGACACGTTCTCGGCGTTCTATCCCATGACCGCCGCTTCGCCGGTCATCGCCCAGCTCGGCTTGGAGGACCACGGCCTCCAGTGGGCTCACGCCCCGAAGGTGCTCGCCCACCCGCGCCCCGACGGCCCCGCGGCGATCCTTCACCGCTCGGTGGAGGCGACCTCTTCCAGCCTCGAGGCCCAGTGCCCCGGCGACGGTGACGCCTGGATCGAGCTCCAAGCCATGTGGGAGCGACTGGGCGACGGCATCATCGCCTCGCTTCTGGGTCCGTTCCCCCCGGTTCGAGCAGGCCTGGGTCTAGGGATCAGCGCCCGCAAGGAGCTCATGGATCTGGCCCGCCTGGCGGTGGTGCCGGTGCGACGGCTGGCCGACGAGCGATTCACGGGCGAAGGCCCCGGACTTCTCCTCGCCGGCAACGCACTGCACGCCGACCTCAGTCCCGATCTGCCCCTCAGCGCCATGCTCGGATGGCTCCTCACCGGACTCGGCCACCAGGTCGGCTTTCCGGTACCGGTGGGAGGAGCAGGCGAACTGGCCGACGCACTGGCCCGGCGGGCCCGCGCGGCCGGCGCCACCATCACCACCGGCTCCTGGGTCCAACGGATCGGGGTGCGTGACGGTCGAGCCCACACGGTGCACACCCATGACGAGACGATTCAGGCTCGTCGGGCGGTGATCGCCGCCTGTGACGCACAGATTCTCTACGAGCGGTTGTTGGCACCCGACGTGCTCGACGACGCCTTTCGCTCCGGTCTGCGCCGGTTCCAGCGCGCCGACGGGACCGTGAAGGTGAACTGGGCTCTGCGGGAGCCTGTGCCTTGGTCCGACCCCAGCGTGCCGGGCGCTGGGACCGTCCATCTGGCCGACTCGGTCGACGAGCTCACCCGAACCGCGGCGTCACTCTCCATCGGCGAGGTGCCCGCTGATCCTTTCGTCCTGGTCGGCCAGATGACCACCGCTGATCCGTCTCGGTCCCCCGCCGGCACCGAGTCGCTCTGGGCGTATACCCACGTCCCTCAACAGATCACCGGCGACGCCAAGGGGGAGATCTCACCGGGACCTCTGCGCGGCGAGGCCCTCGACATGTTCGTCGAACGGATGCAGGGCCGTATCGAAGAACACGCGCCTGGCTTCGCCAGCAGGGTGATCGCCCGGCAGGTACAGGCGCCCGGGGATCTCGAAGCCGTCAACCCCAGCCTCATCGGCGGAGACATCAGCGGCGGAACCTCCGAGATCCACCAGCAGGTGATATTTCGCCCGGTCCCCGGCTGGGGGCGACCCGAGACGCCGGTCGGGGGACTGTTTCTCGGGTCGTCGTCGGCTCATCCGGGCGGCTCCGTGCACGGTGCGTGCGGCGCCAACGCCGCCCGAGCCGCCATCTGGCAGGACCGACGCCGACGGTTTCACCACAACGTGGCGAGGGTAACCAGGCGCAGGCGTAGGGCCTGACGACACCGACGGTCATTGCACGAGCAACGGCCCAACAACCCCTCCAACAGCACCCCCTCCAACAGCACCCCCGAGGAGATCGCCATGAACCCACTCGACCACGAGGGGATGGCCCTCGATGATCAGCTTCGCAGTTGGTCCGAGCTGAACACCGTCCCCTTCGACGCCCGCGAGGTGCACCCCTACACCCGAACGCGGGTAATCGTCATGAACGGGATCGAGGTCGAATCCATCATCTTCTCGCACCAGTTCTCCCGCCACACCGACAACCTCGACATCAAGCAGCAGCTGGCGATGATTCGGCGGGTGGACCAGCAACAGCAAAAGGCGGTGGTCCTGCTCAACCCCGGCGACCAGACCCCACTCGAGACCACCATTGGCTACGAGCAGGTTGCCGTCGACCTCACCGCATGGCTGGCCCGCCATGAGCCCGACCCCATGCTCAAGCAGGCGCTCGACTTCGCCCTCCTCGAGGACTTCGATCACCTGTACCGCTACGCCAACCTCTATGAGCTGATCGACGGGAAACACGCCGAGGAACTTACGGACTCGCTCACCGAGATCACCCCTGGGCGGCCCACGATCCTCGAGCATCGTCACCCGGCCGACGACGTGAGGGGCCACTTCGAGACCCACACCGTCGACCCGCTGTCGCGCATGCACGTGATGACCATCATCTCGGCCGAACAGCAGACCATGAACTACTACATGAACCATGGCGCTGACTTCATGGAGCCGGTGGCCCGTGGCTTGTACGGCGAGATCGCCTTGGTCGAGGAGCAACACGTCACCCACTACGAGTCGCTGCTCGACCCCCTCGATTCGTGGCTCAAGAACATGGTGTTCCACGAGTACAACGAGGTCTACATGTACTGGTCGATGCTCCAGAACGAAGAGGACAAGCGGATCCGCCAGCTGTGGGAGATCCACCTCGACATGGAGATCGGACAGCTTCAGGCCGCGTGCCGGCTGTTGGAGCGCTATGAAGGCGTCGATCCCGCCGAGCTGTTGCCGCCGTCGCTACCCGAGACGCCCGTGACCTTCGAGCCGAACAAGGAGTACGTCCGCGAGATCCTGGCCGCGCAGGTGAACTTGCGGACCGACGGACTCGACTACGTCGAGGTCGAGGAGCTCCCCGACGACCATCGCTACTTCGCCGTCCAGGCGGTGGTGAACAAGGGCGGAGCGCCGAGCGAACAGGTCATCGACCAGAACCGCGCCGCCCAGGGCCGGGAGTACCGCGACGAAACCGAGGGCGAGAACCCGGTCGTTGATCTTCGAGCGCCGTCGTCCACCCAGTCCTGAGCGAGCCTGCCCAGAAACGAGATCACCATGAAAACTCCCACCCTGACGCCGACCGCAGACAACGGCACCACATCCCAGCCCAGCCCCATGGTCTACGTCCCTCCGGCCCGTCAGATGACCCCGGAGCGTCTGGAGGAAGAGCTGGTCGACACGGGCATGAACGGTCCGTTCATCGCCGACATGTTGAGCGCCATGACCGCGCACGAACGAGCTGGCCGACACCTGTACCGGTCGGTGGCGGGGCGAACCCACAACCCTGTCCTCAAAGCCCGATACGAGGAGTTTGGCCACGAGACCGAGGACCATGTTCGCATCCTGGGCGAGATCGTCGTCGCCTTCGGGGGCGACCCCCAGTACGTGAGCCCCTACGCCCGGGCGGTTGAGATGATGGGCACCAAGACCCTCGAGGCCACATTCCTCCTTTCGGGGTCGGTCGACGTGATGACGTCGGAGATGGTCATGCTCGACGCCGTGCTTCTGGCCGAGACGATCGACCGAGCGAACTGGGTGACCCTCGCCACGCTGGTCGAGAAGCTTCCATCCAATCTGAAGTCGCAGGTGAAGGGCCTCGTCGAAGAGGTCCTCGAGGACGAAGACGATCACCTCGGATGGGCGACCTCGATGCGCCAGCGCATGGTCATGCTGCAAGCCGAAAGCTCGACGATGGCGGCCATGGGGGCCAAGGCCGAGGAACTGATCGAGCGGGTGCGGAACTTCATCACCGACTAGGGACGGGTCGGCGAGTGACGCCGATACCCTCGGCGGCTCCGAGAAGTCGAACAGAAGAGTCCCAGGTGCCCACTGAACTTCGCCGTCGTAAGCGTCTCACCGTTGGCCTGATCGCCCTCGTCCTCGTGGCGTCTGGTTGTGGCGGCGACAGCGACGGCGACGCCTCGCTCGATCTCGGAGCGTGGATCACCACCACTTCGACGACAACGACAACGACAACGACCGAGGCCACCACGACCACGACCACTGCCCCGCCGCGAGTCATCGGCGAGGACGATCTGCGTGGCGTGCTGCTCGCTCCCGGCGATGTACCGGCAGTGGCCAGCGAGCCGGACGAGGGCCTTCCTTCCACGTTCACCGTCACCGACCCACCCGAGTGTGGGGAGGTGCTCTCGTCGGAGGGACCGGGCGACATACGGGTGGCCAGCGCCTTCTTCGAGCCGGTCGGGTTTTTGTCCTATCAGAGCGTCGCTCAGTACACGCCGGGCGAGGTCGAGGACCTGGACGCATTTCGGCGCGGCGTCGCTGGACCATGCTCCGAAGGCTTCCGGTACGTCGATGATGGCGTCGAGAGCTTCCAACGCTTCTCGCCGCTGCCGGACCCCGAGGTGGGCGACGACGCCTTGGCCGCCCGCATCGACGTGCAATACGAGATCGACGGTCGCGTCGTCGACATGTGGGCCTACATGGTCTACTTCGTCCGCGACGGAGTGGCCGTTCAGGTCCAGATCGTGACGGGAGCGATCACTGCCGAAGGACAACGGGGCCCTGACATCAGCATCGAAGAGGTGGTCGACATCGCCCGGGTGCTCGACCAGAGGGTGCAAGCGTTGTAGAGACCCGGGTCAGGGTCAGATGTTGGAGTCGACCGGTGGCGCTTGGCCGGTGTCGAGCGCCTCCCCCTCGATCCGGGTGTCGGTCGTATCGGGCAATGGGCCTTCGAAACCACCGAGGGCGTGGCAGGTCATGGAGATGCTGCCGAGCGAGTAGCCCTCGATCACGACTTCGGGCGTCTGGTCGCAGGCGGCGGCCAGCGCGGCGAGGTAGAGGAACGGTATGAAATGGTCGGGGGTCGGAACCGCCATGGCATAGTCGGCGTGGCCGACCAGGCGGAGAATCTCGCTGGGCTCCTCCTGCAACAAGGTGGTGGCGGCCTCATCGAAGCGGTGGGCCCAGTCGGTGCCCTCCTCTGGCCGGTTCCATTCGACCCGCCTGAGGTTGTGCACGATGTTGCCGCTGCCCACGATGAGGATGCCCTGTTCGCGAAGCGAAGCCAGCCGAGCGCCGAGATCGAGGTGGTCGCTCAGGGGCTGCAGGGCGTTGATCGACAGTTGCACCACGGGGATATCGGCATCGGGAAACATGTGGGCCAGGACCGACCAAGTGCCGTGGTCGAGGCCCCAACTGTCGTGGTCGAGGCCCATCCAGCGGGGCTTAACGACCTCGGCCACCTCGTTGGCCACCTCCGGAGCGCCAGGTGCGGGGTAGTCGAAGGCGAAGAGCTCGTCAGGGAAGCCGAAGAAGTCGTGGATGGTGCGGGGCTGGGCCATGGCGGTCACCGCGGTGGCGTTGGTGTACCAGTGCGCCGACACCACGAGCAGCGCCCGAGGCTTGGGGATCTGACGCCCGAATGTGGCCCACGCCTGGGTGAAACGGTTTCGTTCCAGGGTGTTCATGGGGTTTCCGTGTCCGATGAAGACAGCTGGCATCACGGTCATGGCGACCTCCTCAAGTCCGACCCCTGGCGAACACCCTAAACCGGCTCCCGCTGGCGTGAGGCGGCTACGCCCGGCACATCACGCCAACGGGAGGCTCGGCTGAGCTGGCGGGTCCTAGGCGCCAGCGTGACCGAAGGAGCCCGAAGGCGCCCGGTCGCCGGCGCGGGGCAGGACCAGTCCCAGGGCGACCATGCCAACCCCGAGGCCGAGGTGAAGCCAGTTGTCAGCGTCGTTGAAGGCGGCGAAGTTGGCGTCGGCCTGGAGATCAATGGCCATGCCGTAGACCCACAAGACCAGATAGATGGCGCCACCGACGAGCAGGAAGTTGCGGGACCAGATGTGGGCTCGGGCGGCGGCGATGCCGGCGACACCGAAGGCAAGGTGAACGAGGTTGTGGACCACGTTCACCTGGAAGACGCCCAATAGGAGCGCCTCGGATTCGTGACCGATGACGGTCATGTCGTCGTAGTTGGTGGTGATGCCGGGGATGAAACCCGCCACGCCCACCAGCAGGAACACGGCACCGACCACCAGCGAACCGATCTGGGTGACGGTGCGCTCGCCAGCGCGGGCTGCGGTTGCGTCGCTGTGCATAACAGGCCTCCTCGTTGACCTTGGGTGCCTCCGTTGGTACCCCGGGTGATGAAGGTTCACACGTCGTCGTGGTTCGGTGCCCCATGGTCGGGTAAGGGAACGCGCATCGCACACTCTGAAGGAAGAAGACGCCAATGAGGTTCCGCCGACTCACTTCGACCGCCGCTGCCCTGGCCCTCGCCTCTGGTCTCGCAGTCGGCTGCGCCGACGACACCGACGACCCCATCGACCCTGAGCCCACCGAGGTCGCCCCTCCCATCGACGAGGGAACTCCGAACAACGACATCACCGGCGATGGCACCGGAGACGGCATCGCCGACAACGGGACGACGACCAGCACCGGCGACGGTTCAGTAAACGACAGCGATGACACCGACGGCAATGGCACCGACGAAGGCGACGACGGAGATGGCGTCATCACCGACGGCGAGGGCAGCGTCGGCGACGGCGGCGACCTCTCGGACAACTGAGCAGTTCGGTGAGAGCCGTCGAATACAGGGGGCCCTACAAGGTGCGGGTCACCGAGAAGGACATGCCGCGGGTGGAGCATCCCAACGACGCCATCGTGCGGGTCACTCTCGCCGCCATCTGCGGCTCTGACCTTCACCTGTACCACGGGATGATGCCCGACACTCGGGTCGGCACGACCTTTGGCCACGAGTTCATCGGAGTAGTCGAAGAGATCGGGCCGTCGGTGCAGAATCTTCAGGTCGGCGACCGCGTGATGGTGCCGTTCAACGTGTACTGCGGCTCATGTTTCTTCTGCGCCCGCGGCCTGTACTCCAACTGCCACAACGTCAACCCCAACGCGACCGCCGTGGCGGCATCTACGGCTATTCCCACACCTGCGGCGGTTACGACGGCGGACAGGCTGAGTTCGTCCGCGTCCCCTTTGCCGATGTCGGCCCCAGCATCATCCCCGAGTGGATGCACGACGAGGACGCCGTGATGCTGACCGATGCCACCGCGACGGGGTACTTCGGCGCCCAACTCGGCGACATCGTCGAGGGAGACGTGGTCGTGGTCTTCGGCGCGGGGCCGGTGGGGCTTGTCGCCGCCAAGTCCGCCTGGTTCATGGGTGCGGGTCGGGTCATCGTCATCGATCATCTGGAGTACAGGCTGGAAAAGGCCCGCTCGTTCGCCCACGCCGAGGCATACAACTTCGCCGAGCACGACGACATCGTGGTGTTCCTGAAGAACCTCACCGAGGGGCTCGGTGCCGACGTCGTGATCGATGCCGTGGGCGCCGAGGCCGACGGCAACTTCATCCAGCACGTGACCTCGGTCAAGTTCAAGCTCCAGGGCGGATCACCGATCGCCATCAACTGGGCGATCGACAGCGTCCGTAAGGGCGGCACTGTGTCGGTGGTCGGGGCGTACGGGCCGATGTTCAGCGCCG
>CAZEFG010000079.1:6896-9459 GCA_964511355.1 uncultured Iamiaceae bacterium | reverse complement strand
GTGCAGGGGGCCATGGACATCGGCGATGTCATGGGCTACATCCTGTTGATCAAGAAGATCGAGCGGATCGGCGACCAGGCCAAGAACATCTGGGACCTCGCGTCGGAGGGGGTCGACCTCTCCGATGCTGCGGATGTGGGCGACTACATCCCAGTGCACCAGGAGGTGTCGAACATGCTCGACGAGCTCCAGGCTCTGCTGGTCGAAGAGGACCCGGCCAAGGTGGCCGAGTACCGGGCCCGGGCCGACGCCATGCGCGACGACCAGGAGCGCCTAATCCGCGAGATGATGCACAGCGACGAGCCGGGCCACTGGGCGGTACCCCGGGCCATCCTGCACCGCTATCTCAAGCGCATCATCGCCAACCTCGCCGGGGTAGCTACCTCGATCGTCGAGCCGGTGCAGGTCGACGAGCTCGACGACCTCGACGAGTAGCGCCTGGCACCCCGGTCCACTCGTACCGGCGGTGCATCAGGGGCACCTACCGGTGGCCGCCCGATACTCGGGCGATTCCGAGAAGTTGAGCATCAGCCCGGCCCGACCCAACACACCCCGGCGCATCAGGTCGGTCCAGTACGCATAGCCGTCGGCGTCGGGTGCCCGGCCCATCACGTTGCGGTACACCAGATCGATGAAACCCCGGTCATCGAGCGGCCCGTAGTCACGCTGGAACTCGCGCGACTGGGTGAACGCCGACGAGATGGCGCCGAGCGTTGTACCCCGGGCCCGCATCTGCATCCAGTAGGCGAAGCCGTCGGCGTCGGGCTCACGCAGGAAGTAGGCGCGGTAGAGGCGCTGCACCCCGCCGCCACCCCACGCGAGGCATCCGTCGGGCAGCTCGGCCCGCGCCGCGGTGGTGCCACTGCGGCTCATGTCTCGCTGGAAGGTGGGCCAGTCGGCGCGGCCCATCGGACGACCGGTCCCCCAGATCCACACCACATGACGATCCCCCGCGCCGCGCCCGGCCGGACCGTCGTTGACCAAGGTGTTGAGGACGATCCAGGTCTGGTTGCCGACCGTGGCGACGGTGGGCGCGGCCGCCGGCGCCCACACCGAAGGCATGGCCGCCTCCGACAGCACTGATCCGCTCGATCCGTTGAACACCCGCAGCCAGTGTTCCGACGCGGCGATGATCTCCTGGCGGCCGTCGCCGTCGATGTCGGCAATCACGGGTTGGGCGTGGGTGGGGGCATCGTTGTTGCACCCGTTTCGGTTGCTGAGATTGCATGCTCGCCACAGCTGGTTGCCGCCTGCACCGAGGGCCACCACCCACCCACCTTCGGTGGCCACGACCACTTCAGGCCGCCCGTCGCCGTTGATATCGCCGACCGCCGGCGAGCCCATGACCCGGCCGGGGACCGACGCCGGCCATCCCCCCAGCGGCCGCCCGGACCGACCGTCGATGGCGTGCACCACCCGCCCGTTGGTGGCCCAGTTCAGACCAGTACCGACGATGATGTCGAGGGTCCCGTCGCCGTTGAGGTCGGTGACCGCGGGGCTCGACCAGATGGTCTGGCCAGGCAGCGAGACTGGAAACCCGGTGGCATTGGAGCCGTCGGCCCGAAGCGCCCACAGGACACCGCCAGCGGGCAGCGGAGCGCCGGGGTAGGCGTCCATATCGCCGCCGACCACGATCTCGAGGCGACCGTCGCCGTCGATGTCGGCCAACACCGGGCTCGACCACACCGTGTCGTAGACGAAGCGGGGGAAACCGGGAAGGGGCCTTCCGTCGAGGCTCCAGGCGTGGATGTTGTGGTCCCATCCGGCCGCCACGATCTCGGGGCGACCGTCGCCGTTGAGGTCGCCGACCGTCGGGGTCGAGAAGAAGCCGCGGGGGTAGCTGGCCGAGCGGGGGGCGTCGCCGGCATTGAAGATCACCCGGCCCGTTCCGGTGTAGGCCAGCACGCGGGGGTTGCTGGGATGGATGGTGGCGATCACCACGTCGAGAACGCCGTCGCCGTCGAGGTCGACCAGCGCGGGCGAGGCCTGGATGGCTCCGCCCGTGGCGACATCGAGGGCGAGGCTGCCATCGGTCCGATAGGCCCTCAGCCGCCCGTCCATGCCTCCCACCACGACCTCGGGTGATCCGTCGCCGGTGATGTCGCCCACCGCGGCGGTGGAGAACCCCTCGGTGGTACCAGTGGTGGCCAGAAACTCGCGAAGAACGCGGTCATAGCTGCCGATCGGGCGCAGGTCGATACCGCCTTGCTGGGCGGCGACCGGGGTGCCAAGACCACCTGCGGCCAGTCCCAGCGTCGCCGCGAGCACGGCGAGCACCGCCGCGACGATCAGTGGCCGACGGCGGTCGATCCGGTGATCCGACATGCGATCCATCTCCTCGGTCCCCCCTGCGTAGGTCCCCCGGTCTCCGCTGACGCTACCGAGACCTACCCGAATCTGGCCGTGGTCGCACCGAAGCGCCATGGGTCTGGTGCTACTCAGCCGACAGGAAGCGGGCGTAGGCCGGGTTGTCAGCCTCGCTGTTGAACTCGTAGCCCACCGAGTCGAGGAAGGACTCGAACTGGGCCCGTTCAGAGGGAGGGACCTCGAACCCGGCGAGAAC
>CAZEFG010000079.1:0-6796 GCA_964511355.1 uncultured Iamiaceae bacterium | reverse complement strand
GCGCGAAGTGGTGCTGACCCCCACGAAGATGTGGGCCTCGTCGCGGCTGCCGAGGCGGTAGTTGAACTCGGTTATGACGCGGTTCCCGAGCAGGGCACAGAAACCTCGGAACGAGCCAGGGCGCTCGGGAATGGTGACCGCGAACAACGCCTCGCGGGCCTCGCCGAGCTCGGCTCGTTCGGCCACGAACCGCAACCGGTCGAAGTTCATGTTGGCGCCGCTCAACACCGCCACCAGCTCCGAGCCGTGCAGGCCGTGCTCGTCGACCCACCGCTTGAGGCCCGCCACGCCCAGGGCTCCCGCCGGCTCGACGATGCTGCGGGTGTCGTCGAACACGTCCTTGATGGCGGCGCTGATCTCGTCGTTGGTGACCGTCACCATGTCGTCGACCACCTGCTGGGCCAGCGGGAAGGTGTGGCTACCTACATCGCGGACCGCCACCCCGTCGGCGAAGATCCCGACCTGTTCGAGCGGTACGGGGTGCCCGGCGGCCAGCGAGCGGGTCATCCCGTCGGCCTCGACGGGCTCGACGCCGATCACCTTGACCGAGGGAACGATGGCCTTGAGGTAGGCACCGATTCCGGTTATCAGTCCACCGCCACCGACCGGTACGAACACGGCGTCGATGCCGCTCGGGCGACGGCGCACGATTTCGTCGGCGATGGTGCCCTGCCCGGCGATCACCAACGGGTCGTCGAAGGGGTGGATAAAGGCCCGGCCGGTGTCGGCCGCGACCAGCGAACAGTGGGCCTGAGCGTCGCTGAAGCTGTTTCCCGTGAGGACCACGTCGGCCCCGAGGGCCTGCACGGCGTCGACCTTGATCTCGGGGGTGGTCTCGGGCATGACGATCAGCGCGTTCAGCCCCAGGTGCCGGGCGGCGTAGGCGACCCCTTGAGCGTGGTTGCCCGCACTGGAGGCGATTACCCCTTTCGCCACGGCCTCGGGCGGCAGACGCACCATCTTGTTGTAGGCGCCGCGGATCTTGAAGCTGAAGACCGGCTGAAGGTCTTCGCGCTTGAACAGCACCCGGTTGTCGATGCGCTTGGACAGACGAGCCGCAGGCTCGAGCGGGGTTTCGACGGCGACGTCGTAGACCCGACTGGTGAGGATGGCTCGGACGATCTCGTCGAGACTGCTCACCGGATCAGCCGGTCAGGGCCCTCACGTCGAGCACGGCCTGCACGATGAGCAGGACGATGATGCCCGTACCGATGGCCCCGTAGCCCCAGCGCCATTTGTGGTCGGCGGCGAAGAAGCGGCGCATCGCCACCACGATGGCAACCAGCGACACGGCGCCGAGCGCCATGCCGAGAATGGGGCCAACCCCGCCACTGAGGTCGACGACCGGGCGCAGGATCGGCAGGAAGATGTAGGTGATCAGGCAGCGGATGCCGGAGATGACGATCGACTTCTGGAACGCACCTTCACCGAAGAGGCTGACCTTGGGGCCATCGACGGGAAGACCGAGCACCCGCCGCGCCACACGGTCGGCGGCGGAGCGCGAGGGTGCACCGACGGTGCTGGTGTTGGTGCTGGTCACGGTGGCATCCATCGGCCACCGAGGGTACAAGGTCCGCCCGCGTCCACCCCAATGGGCTCAGAGGCAGGGTCGGGGAATCTCAGAGGCCGGAGCCCAGATCCCCACACGCCAGGCCGGAGTATCGGCCGATGTCGTCGAACTCCACCGATCCGGCGTCGCCCATCTCGGCCAGCATGCGTCCGTCGGTCAGGGTATGGGGCGCCGTGGACACCAGGTACTCACCGGTGTCGGCGTCGACCAGCTCACCCGAATGGATGTCGATGTGGCCCATTCCGTCGCACGATGCGCCCGAGAAAGCGCCGATGCTGGCGGTCACCGGGAACGAGAACCCCAGCCCCGAGGTGTCGTCGATGATCGGCAAGATGCTGCAACCCTCGGCGTAGAAGACGGCCACGATCACCCCCGAAGCCGGACCAGCAATGCGAACGAACGCCTCGTCGCCACCGTCGTCGTCGAGGTCATGTCCCCCGATCGGGGTCGCCCCCATGCTGCCCACCTCATCGATGGTGACGGCGCTGTTACCCCCGGCGGCCCATTCGACCTGCAACCACCACATGTCTTCGTAGAAGAAGGTCGACAAGGTGTCGGCCTCACCATCACCATCGCCGTCGAAGGCCAGCGCTGCCTCGGTCACTTCGGTGGCGCCGTCGGGGATTTCGGCCAACACCGGGCATTCACCCTCTTCGCCGGTGGTGGTCGTGGTGGTGTCGTCGCCTTCGTCGCCCTCGTCGCCAGGGTCGGCGGTGGTGGTGCTCGAGGTGCTGGAATCGGCAACATCACCGCCGTCGTCATCGCCGCAGGCCGCCAACCCGAGCATCAGAACCAACAGACCAGCCAAAACGGTACGAGTACGCATGGCGGTCACCGTAGTTGCCCCCACCGAAGCCAGGTGCACCGCCAGGATCGCCTCCATACACTGTCGGCCATGGTCCCCTACAAAGCCCCCGAGTACCACCCGGCATTCGAGGAATATTGCGAGGCCATCTTCGAGCTCCACGAAGACGAGGTCGAGGTCATCCAGGCCCGCATCGCCGAACGCCTCGAGGTTTCACGCCCGGCGGTATCGGAGATGATCCACCGCATGCGACGCGAGGGACTGGTCGAGGTCGACCGCACCATCCGTCTCACCGAGGCGGGCCACAAACTGGCCGTGATGGTGGTGCGCCGTCACCGCCTGGCCGAGCGGTTCATGACCGACATCTTGGGGCTGTCCTGGGCCGAAGCCCACAACGAGGCAGGCAAGTGGGAACACATCATCTCCGACCAGGTCGAGGAGGCGATGATCCGCGTGCTCGGCGAGCCCACCACCTGCCCGCACGGAAACCCGATCCCCGGGTCGGGCTACGAGGAGCACCCGGCCACCACCACCCTCGATGCCATCGGGGTCGACGACACCTTCACCGTGCGCCGCATCACCGAGGAGCTCGAGTTCACCCCCGGGCTGCTTGAGTTCCTGGAGCAGTCGTCGGTACAACCTGGGATCGAGGGAAAGATGGCCTCCTCCGCTCCCGACGGCACCCTCACCATCGAAGTCGAAGGACGCCATGTGGGGCTGAGCGCCTTCGTCGGGGCGCGCATCCTGGTGACCCCGCTGAGCTGACCGTTCGGGGCGCTCGGGCTACCGGCCGCCCGGAGCGTCGACGGCGGTCTCGTGCGGACGGTCGGCGATGGCGTGGAAGTAGCCGCTGCGCGTGCCCACATAGATCCGCCCTCGCCACACGGTCGGGGTCGATTCGACACAGCCCCCCAACTCGACGGCCCACACCTGGGGCGGGACCACGGTGGTGTCAGAAACGTCGAACCCCCGCAGCACGCCGCCCCGGCAGTCGCCCTGGATCAACACGTCGTCGACCACCACCGGCGATTGCCAGGTGGGTCCGAGCAGAAAGAATCGCCACCTGATCTCCCCGGTGAGCCGGTCGATCCCGTGGACCCAACCCGCGTCGGTGGGAACGATGAGGATGTCGCGGTGGATGGCAGGGGTGGCCCAGACACCGCTCCCCTCGGGATCGTGCACCGACCACACAACCGGGTCGTCGGGTCGGCGAGGGTCGAGCTTGATGATCTGTCCCAGTTCGGCCGCTCGTTCGGTGGCGGTGTCGACCTCGACCGCCACGTATAGGTAGCCCTCTTCGTCGATGACCACGGTGGCGTCGGTGTCGTCGCCGGTCCAGAAACGAAAGATGCGTTCGGGGTCGCGGCCCTCGTCTACGCCACCGATGTCCCACCCCTGCACCAGCCCGCCGGAGTTGGCGAAGTACACCGTGTCGCCCGAGATGGCGACCGAGCTCTCGATCGACACGCCGTCGTGGCCGATGTCGGCAAGGAGCTGATCGTCGAAGCCGGGGGCGGTGAAGACCAACTCGGGGTCGAGGGTGGCGAAGCCGTCGGCGTCGTAGCCACGGTTGAGCTTCCAGATGAACCAGTGGCTGTTCTCGCCCCCCTGGAAGAGGTAGTCGTCGATCACCATCGAGGCGGCGTCCCAGTCGTCGTTCCACACCGGCTCGACATCGTCATAGGAGTTGTACTGCCACAACACGGTGGGTTCGTCGCGGTCAAAGGCGATGGCGTAGAGGTGGTCGTCGAGCGAACCGGCGTAGACGATCGGGAATCCGTCGGGGTCCACGGTGGCCGAGCCCTTGAACAGGTCGTCGGCCTCGAAGCTGGGGATGATCTGCTCGCCGGTGTCGGCGTCGAGGAAGTGGAGTTGGCGGTCGTAGGCGCCGAAGATGACCCACGTGCGGCCGTCGCGCTCGAACACCGAGGGTTGGCCGGTCCAGCCGGTGCCACACCAGTCGCGCTCCTCACCCTGGATCACCGACGACGAACACATGGGAGCATCGGGATAGCGCCAGATGCGGACCGGGTCGGTCGGTACCGGCCCTTCGCCGTACCAGGTGCGGGTGGGGTTGCCCCGGAAGGTGAGCAGACCCTCGACAGTGTCGCCCCACGGTTGCCCCGCCGAGGCCGGGTCGACCCAACCCGCGCCCGACACGAGATCGGCCGGTGGCCAGTCGGGTGCCGCCACTGACTCCCGGGTCTCGGTGCTGAGCCCCGCGAAGACGACCGTGACCGCGGCCATCAGGGCCACGGCAACACCGAGTCGGCTGAGCAGCCGGCGGCCGGTGGGGGTCATGGCCTGGGTCGGTACTGAATCGGGCACGGCTCAAGTGTGGCCCGCGAAGAACCGCACGCCGAGTCGGCTCATCCCATAGAACTCACCCGACCGGCTCACCCCGTCTGGCCCACCCCGTCTGGCTCAGCCGCCGAGGTCGATCGGGAGTTCGGCCAGACCGCGCAGGTTGACCCGGCCGTTCCAGACTGCCGGGCGATCGGTGAGCCGGGCGTCGGGGAAGCGACGCACGAAGGTACCGATGGCCACCTGGCCTTCGAGCTTGGCCAACGAAGCCCCCAGGCAATAGTGAACGCCGCTGCCGAACGAGACGTGCTGGCCAGCATCGGGGCGGGTGAGGTCGAGCTGGTCGGCGGTGGGTCCGAACTTGGCGGGGTCACGGTTGGCCGAAGCCAGCATGCACGCCATGAACGATCCGGCCTTCACCGGCCGCCCATCGACATCCATGTCGGCCAGGGCGATCCGGCGGGAGATCTGCACGGGAGGATCGAAGCGCAACAGTTCATCGATGCCGCCCATGATCAGTTCGGGCTCGGCCACGAGGCGCTCCCACTGGTCGCGATGACGAAGCAGCGACCTGGTGCCGTTGCCGATGAGGTTCACGGTGGTCTCGTGCCCGGCGATGAACAGCAGGGAGACCTGGGCGACCAGCTCCTCGGCGCTGAGGCGATCGCCGTCTTCCTCGGCCCGGATGAGGTCGGAGAGCATGTCGTCGGAGAGATTGGCCCGCTTCCAGGCGATGACCTCGAGCAGGTAGGCGTCCATCTGTCGCGCCGCGGCCGCGGCGGCGAGCGCCTCTTCGTCGGAGATGATCGGGTCGATGGTCTTGACCATGGCGTTGGACCAGTCCCGAATCTGGATGACGTCGCCTTCGGGCATCCCCAACATCTCCGAGATGACCTGGAACGGCAGCGGGAAGGCGAGGTCGGCGATCAGGTCGGTGCGACCCGTCTCCGCGACCCGGTCGAGGGCCTGGTCGACCAGTTGCTGTACCCGGGGCCGAAGTCGCTCGATGGCCCGAGGAGTGAAGGCCTGCGACACGAGGCGTCGGAGGCGGGTGTGATCGGGTGGGTCGAGACCGAGGATCGAGCGCACTTCACGGCGATCCTCACCGTCGAAGAGCTCCGCCAACTGCTGGCCCTTGGCACTGGACGCGATGTTGCGGTCGTCGACGCTGAGAGAGGGGTCGCGCAGCACCCGGAACACGTCGTCATAACGAAACAACATCCAGTTGCCATCAAGGGTGGCGTGCACCGGGTCGAGGCGACGCAGCTGTTCGAACTGGGCGTACGGGTCGTCGAAGTACCCCGGCTCGAACGGGTTGTACAGAAGCGGTGCAACCTCAGACATCGATCCCCCTCAAGACCGGCGGCCACAGCTGGCCTCCCCCTGACTCCCCAGTGTCGCTGGTGAAGGCGGGGATGCCAAGATGCCTCCATGTCTGCTCCTCTTCCTCCCGCCGACCCTGCCGTGATGCAGGCCGCGGTCGACATCGCCCGTGAAGCCGGCGAGCTCACCCTCAAGCACTTCCGTTCGGTCGATCTCGAGGTCGACAGCAAGGGCGACGGAACGCCCGTGACGGTGGCCGACCGGGGGGCGGAGCGACTCATCCGCGAACGGCTCGCGGCACGCTTTCCCGACGACACGGTGCTTGGCGAGGAAGAAGCCGACCACATCGGTACGAGCGGGCGGCGCTGGATCATCGACCCCATCGACGGCACCAAGGCCTTCACCCACGGGGTGCCGCTCTACACCAACCTGTTGGCCCTCGACGACGAGCACGGCCCGGCCATCGGCGTCATCAACGTCCCCGCGCTGGGCGAAACGGTATGGGCCGGGCGGGGTCTCGGCTGCTTCTGCAATGACGAGCCCGCGTCGGTATCGAACCGAGCCGAGGTGGCTGGAGCTTGGATGATGACCAGCGGTCTCGGCGAAACCTGGACCGACGAACTGCTGGCCACCGTGCGGGGCGCGGGCATCCACCTGCGTACCTGGGGCGACGGCTACGGCTACGTGTTGGTCGCCACCGGACGGGTCGACGCCATGCTCGACCCGGTGGTTGCTCTCTGGGACGTGGCCCCCATGCCGGTCATCATCTCCGAAGCCGGGGGACGCTTCACCTC
>CAZEFG010000078.1:0-9512 GCA_964511355.1 uncultured Iamiaceae bacterium | reverse complement strand
ATGAAGGTCAATCCCGACGCTGCCGGACTCGACCCGAACCAGCTCGAGCGTCTCAGCACGCATCTGCGCACTCGCTACATCGAGCCCGGCAAGCTCGCCGGTTGTCAGACGCTGATCGCTCGCGGCGGCACCGTCGGCTACTACGACGCCCAGGGCCTGATGGACCGCGAACGCGACAAGCCGATCACCCCCGACACCATCTGGCGCATCTACTCGATGACCAAGCCCATCACCGGCGTGGCTCTCATGATGCTCTACGAACACGGCCATTTCGCCCTCAGCGATCCGGTACACCGGTTCATACCCGAGCTGCGCGACATCAAGGTGCGCGAACGGGGCCCCGACGGCGAGAAGCGTCTCGTCGATCCGCAACGACCCATCTCGGTTCGCGACGCTCTGATGCACATGACCGGCTTCGGGCTTGGCACCATGTCAATCAACCTGTCCGAGGGCGGGGCGGGCGACTTCCTCCACGGAGACCACACCCTCGAGGAGGTCTGCGCCGGCCTCGGCGAACGCACCCTCGACTTCCATCCCGGAACCCGTTGGGCCTACGGCATCTCCACCGACATCTGCGCGCGGATCGTCGAGGTCATCTCGGGCCTGTCCTTCGACGAGTACCTGCGTACCGCCATCTTCGAGCCTCTCGGCATGGTCGACACCGCATTCAACGTGCCCGACGACAAGCTCGACCGGTTCTCGGCCTGCTACCGCCGGGCCTCTGACCGCTCACTCAAGCTCCAGGACGACCCCGAGACCAGCCCCTACCGCAAGCCCCACACCATGTTCTCCGGGGGCGGCGGCCTGGTGTCGACCATGGTCGATTACCACCGCTTCACCCAGATGCTGCTCAACGGCGGCGAGCTCGACGGCGCCCGCATTCTCGGGCGCAAGACGGTCGATTTGATGACCACCAACCACCTGGCCGGCGACGGCGACCTGTCGGACTTCGCCGTCGCTGGCGGCTACGGCGAGGTCGGCTTCGACGGTATGGGCTTCGGGCTGACCATGGCCATTGGCCTCGGCGCCGCTCGCACCAGCCAGATCGGCTCCCACGGCGACTACATGTGGGGCGGCATGGCCTCCACCACCTTCTGGTGTGACCCCGCCGAGGATCTGCTGGTGGTGTTCATGACCCAGCTGCTGCCGTCGGGCACCTACAACTTCCGGGGCCAACTCAAGTCGCTGGTGTACCCCGCCCTGGTCTAGAGGTTGGCCGCCGCCGCGGTGGTGGCAGCCACGAAGTGTTCGGGGCGACCGAGCAGATAGCCCTGGGCGTGGTCGCAGCCGAGGTCGATCGCGGCGGCCAGCTGGGCTTCGGTCTCGACTCCTTCGGCCACCACCTCGATTCCCAGCGAGTGCGCCAAGGTGACCGACGCGGCCACGATGGCGTGCTCCTGGGACAGCGGATCGCCGAGGCCGGCCACGAACGACCGGTCGAGCTTGAGGTAGTCGGCCATGTTGAACCGGCGCAGGTGGTCGAGGGTGGCATAGCCGGTGCCGAAATCGTCGATCGCGATGGCGACCCCCAGGGCCTTGAGACGATCGAGGGTGGTGATGGCCAGGTCTTCGTCGCGGACCAGAGCCAGCTCGGTCACCTCGAAACAGATGGATCGGGGATTGACGCCGGTGCGGTCGAACAGGCGCCGAACCCGGTCGATCAGGCCGGGGGTGGCGAGCTGACGGGGCGACAGGTTGATCGAGACCCGCATGCGGCGGCGGGCGTCGAGATCGGGCCAGGCGGCCGCTGATCGGACGGCATCTTCGATGACCCACGCCCCGAGGGGGACGATGAGGCCGGTGTCCTCGGCGATGGCGATGAACTCGTCGGGTTGCACCAGGCCGAGGCCGGGCCGCTCCCATCTCACCAGAGCCTCCACCCCATCGAGTCGCCGGTCGGGTAGCGAGACGATGGGCTGGAAGTGCAGCACCAACTCGCCGCGTTCGTGGGCGCCGTGGAGGCCCCTCTCGATGTCGACCCGGGTGACCACCCGCTGGTGGTCGTCGCGGTCGAACAGCGCGATGCCGTTACGACCCCGCTCCTTGGCGCGGTACATGGCGTTGTCGGCGTCGCGGATGATGGCGGCGGCGGCGAGGTGTCCCGGAGGCCCGGAACCGGTGTTGGCCGTGGACGTCGCGTGCCCGGGGTCGAGGACCTCGGCCGGGTCGGCGAGGGCCACCCCCACGCTGGCCCTCACGCGCAGCGACTCGCCCCCGTACTCGATCGGGGCGTCGAGCGATGCCCACACCCGTCTCGCGACCGCCATCGCTTCGAGCGGGCCGGCGATGTCGGCGCACACCATGAGGAACTCGTCGCCTCCCAGGCGCCCGACCGTGTCGCCGGAACGGAGTACATCCTGGAGACGGCGGGACACCTCGCACAGGACGGTGTCGCCTGCTTCGTGGCCCAACGTGTCGTTGATGTGCTTGAACCGGTCGAGGTCGACGAACAGAACCGCCACCCCGCTGGCGTCGCGGTTGGAGCGGTGCAGCGCCTGGGTGACGCGGTCGACGAGCAGGGACCGGTTGGGCAACCCGGTGAGGTCGTCGTGCAGCGCCCGATGCTCCAGGGCATCGGTGACGAGACGGCGCTCGACGGCGATCGCGGCCAGGTGCGAAGACTGTTCGACCAGGTCGAGCTCGGCGGGGTCGAGCGGACGGGTATCGGTGCGCACCACCACGATCGCCCCCACGGCATCTTCCTGGTCGAGCACCCGGAACGGCCGAATCCAGCAGGTCTCGATGCCGGCCTCGCGGGCTGCGGCGCGCAGCGGGAACCACGCCGGATCGAAGACCGAGATCGCGGTGGTTTCGTCGGGTAGCTCGCCCAGGGCCTTGGCCACCGGCGAACCAGCCTCGGCCGCCTCGAACACCTCGAGCACCACTTCGGGGACCGAAGGAGCCGAGGCAACCTGCCACTGGCGGTCGGTACCGAGAGGCGAGGAGTCGGAGGTGAGCAACACGGCGGCCACCGCATCGGGCATCCAACGCTCGATCCGCTCGACGATGCGCTCGACCACCACGTCGAGCGCGACGCCCCGGGCGATCGCTTCGAGCAGGGCTCGCTGCTCGGCCATGGCGGAATCGCGCATCCGCCGCTCGGTGAGGTCGATGGCGGTGACCACCACCGAGCCCCCGCCATCGTCGGTGAGCTGGTTGTCGATCATCGCCTTGACCGGGCGGGACCGACCGTCGGAGGTCATGGCCATGAGCGTGAACGGACCGTGGGCACCGGGCTCGACGAAGATCCGATCAAGCACCTCGTTGGGCACATCGGCGGGGTCGGCCACGAACAGGGCCGACACCGGCGCTCCGAGCAGTTGTCCGGCGCGATGGCCGAGCCGCTGCTCGATCGAGGGGCTTATTGCCCGCAACCGGCCATCGGGTCCGACCACGGCCACCATGTCGGTGACGTGGGCCAAAAGGGTGGCGGCAGTGAGGTCGATGACCGCCGGCGGTTTAGTGTCGCTCGGGTGGAGACGCACACACACAGTGTCGCCGAGCTGAACGCCCGGATCTCGGATGCTCTGGCCGCGACCTTCGACGACCAGGTCTGGGTGCAGGGCGAGCTGCACGGTTGGAAGACCTCGGGCCGGGGACACGCGTACTTCACCCTGGTGGAGCCCGGCACCCTCGGCCAGCCGAGCGCCGCCACCCTGTCGGTGGTGCTCTTCGCCGGTAACCGCCGGGCGGTGAACCACGTGCTGGCCAAGGCCGGCGGGCTGGCTCTGGCCGATGGGCTCGACGTTCGCATCAAGGGCGAGGTGGTGTTCTACCCACCCCAAGGCCGGATCCAGCTGCGCATGACCGCCATCGACCCCCGCCACACGCTGGGACGCATGGCCGCCGACCGCGACCGGCTGCTGCGGACCCTCGCAGCGGAGGGGCTGCTCGACCGCAACCGCTCCCGGCCGCTGTCACCCTTTCCTCTACGGGTTGGCCTCATCACCAGCGATGGCAGCGCCGCCGCCCACGACGTGCTCCACGAACTCGAAGCCTCCGGTTTCGGTTGGCACGTCTCGCTGATCGACACAAGGGTGCAGGGCGTCGAGGCGGTCGACGAGATCGTGGTGGCGCTGCGGGCCGCGGCCCGCATGCCTCTCGATGTGGTGGTGCTGGCCCGGGGTGGCGGGTCGAAGTCGGATCTGGTGGCTTTCGACCACGAACGGGTGGCCCGGACGATCGCCGCCATGCCCCTTCCGGTGCTGACCGGCATCGGTCACGAGATCGACGAGAGCATCGCCGACCGCGTCGCCCACCGGGCACTCAAGACCCCCACGGCGTGTGCCTCATTCCTGATCGACACCGCCATCGCCTTCCGCGACCAATGCGACCAGGCGTGGGAGCTGATCCGCCATCGCAGCACCAGGCTCCTCGACCGTCATCAGGCCCAGGTCAGCACCGCCGCCGCCCGGGTGGCCTCGGGCGCTCGGGCAACTCTCGACATGGAGTCGGCGCGCCTGGCCGAGGCCCGAGCCTGCATCGCCCGCGAGCCGAATCGGGCCCTCGACCGGGCCAGCCGTCACCTCGATTCGCTTCACCGTCACGTCGGCGCCCTCGACCCGGCTCGGGTTCTGGCCCGGGGATGGTCGATCACCCGCACCGTCGAAGGAAGCCTGGTACGTCACCCCGATGACGCGCCCCCGGGCACCACTCTGGTGACCCGCCTGGCCGAAGGCACGGTGACGAGCACGGCGACCAGCCTTGTCGAGAACGACGAACAGAACGGAGACCCGTCATGACCGAGGCGACCGAACCGCCGCTCGACTCTCCTCCCACCGACTCCCCCATCGACTATGCCGGCGCCATGCGTGAGCTGGAGGGCATCGTGGCCGAGCTCGAACGGGAGGCCGTCGATGTCGATCACCTGTCGAACCGGGTTCGTCGGGCCGCGGAGTTGGTCGAGCTGCTCCGGGCCCGCATCGCCGACACCCGCATGGAGGTGGCGCGGGTCATCACCGACCTCGAACCCGGCGACGGTGCCGCTGCCGGCCGCGACCGGGCGGAGCCGCATTGACCGGCCGCCGATAGGCTCGACCAATGGCTCCTGGGGCACCTTCGACCGATACCGACCAGGCCGATCTCTTGGCCTCCGGTGTCGGCGACGCTCCCGCCGCCCTGGTCGAAGTGGCCGATCGGGTGGGTGAACACCTCCGGTCGATCCTCGACGACGAACATGCCCGTTGGGCCGCCCTCGACCCTGCCCTCGGCCCTCCGATCGAGGCGCTGTCGCGCCTGGTGTTGTCGGGCGGCAAGCGCCTTCGCGCCGCCTTCTGCTACTGGAGCTTCGTCGGCGCCGGCGGCTCACCCGACGATCCCCACGTCCTCGACACCGGCGCGGCCTTCGAGTTCCTCCAGGCCTTTGCCCTCATCCACGACGACGTCATGGACGGCTCCCCCACCCGCCGCGGCGTGCCCGCCATCCACACCGAGTTCGCCGCCACCCACACCCGCTCAGGCTGGCGGGGCGAGCCCCGCCGCTTCGGTGAAGGGGTGGCGATCCTGGCCGGCGACGTGGCCCACGTTTACGCCGATCGGCTGATGACCGGCGCTCCGCGGGCCGCCATGGACCTGTGGCACGAGCTGCGGATAGAGCTGAACGTCGGGCAGTACCTCGACATCGAGGGCACCGCCCGGGCCGCCACCGATCTGGCCACCGCTCGACGCATCGCCCGCTACAAGTCGGGCAAGTACACCATCGAGCGGCCCCTGCACGTTGGCGCGGCCCTCACCGAACGGCTCGATGAGTTCGAGCCGGTGCTCAGCGCCTACGGCCGTCCGCTCGGCGAGGCGTTCCAGCTGCGCGACGACCTGCTCGGGGTCTACGGCGAGGAAGCGGTCACCGGTAAGCCGGTGGGCGACGACCTCCGCGAAGGCAAACCAACCCCGCTGTTGGCCATCGCCACCGAACGGGCCGACTCGGCGCAGCGCGAAGTGCTGGCCTCTGTGGGGTCTCCCGACCTGACCCCCGGCGATGTCGCCGCCATCCAAGCCGTGTTCGACGCCACGGGTGCACGGGCTCACTCCGAGGAACGAATCGCCGACCTCACGGCCCAAGCCGCCGAGGCCGTCAGCGGCGGCTCGCTAGAACCCGCCGCGGCGGCCGCCCTCCAAGACCTCGCCACCTACGTCGGCACCCGCCAGCACTGACCCCGAGATCATGACCTTTGGCCATCCACAGGAGCCGCAGGGCGATCAGGGCCAGCACAAGGAGACGACGTTGCCCTGGACCATGTTCTCGGCCTCGATCGCCGATGACGTTATCGAAGGCCGATCGGTGCCTATATACACGTAAGTCATCGAGCTAAACGGTATTCCATATTCGAAGTACTCAAGCCCATAATTGGAATAAACGTTGTAATCCCCGTAAGGCCAGCCTTGGATGATGACCTCATGGTTTGCAGGATGGTCGCAATCAAAACTGCCGTGACGATCCGAGTCCTATCGCAGAGCGCGGATCCGGTTATTCCGGTCGGCTCCAAGTGTCAGAGCCAAACGACAACTCCGGTGTCGACGCGATAGCAGCTCCATCCGAGCCGATGACCTGAATCACGACTACCTGCTCCGGGCTGTCAGCGCCTCGGTGGCCGATGGCTACGCCAACGACCCCGCGTGGTCCTGCCGAACGCCGTGATGCGAGGCGATCATTGATCCAGATCTCAATCAGCGTTGCGGCATCTGGGAGCCGGACATCACTTAGGTCGGCCTGTAGGAATCTCCGCCCGTCAAGGTCGACGAGCCGGACGTCGATCTGCCCATAGCCCGTGGTGTCACCCTGCAGCGAGGTAATGACCTCGGCCCCGGGCACAGGCACCGTCCGTCGAGCGATAGAGGACTCTTGGTCGGTTTGATCCTTCAGATCGGGACTCGGGGTACCCATCGCTGAGGGCTGGCCGATGGCGTCTCCAGCAGCCCTTGTAGAAACTTGGCCAGTTGGATCGTCAGCGGCGCAGCCCAACGCAACACTGCAAACAGCCGCCGCGGCAATTAGACGTCTCATTAGCGTCACCGGATCCTCCTCGCGCTTTTGCCAGAACGCCAATGCACTGGAGAAAACGTCTCGGCGGATAGCAAGATATGCTGAAGGCGCCAGCAGTTCAACCCTTAGCCATGATCTCCACTTGCTGACCGCGATCAGGCTGAGAAGCGGGCGAGGGCGTCGGCGACGGGCTCGGTGATGACGCCGTACTCCTCGGTGACCGAGTCGAGCCATGGGGGACGCACCATCGCGGCCACGGAGATGCACGGATCGAGCTGGCCGAAGTGCACCGCCTGGCGAACGAAGCTGGTGGCGTAATCGGGCGGTCGCACGTCGTGGCTCAGCTCGGCCAACGCGTAGGGGTCGGGAGGCGCGGGGGCCGCGGGGTCGATGCGGTGTAGCACTGCGCTGGGCGGCATCGGGCCGCCACCAGCCAGGCCCGGTCCGTCGTCGAGGATGGCGCCGTGGACTGCGGTCGGCCGGGCCCCGGCCAACAGCAGGGCCACATAGGCACCGAGTCCCCTTCCATAGACCGTGACATCTCCGAGGTGGGCGAGGGAAATGTGGGCGAGAGCAATGTCGGCATCGCCCATCAAGACCTCGGCGGTGTAACCGCCACCAGCCGGCACCGTCGAGCGGCCGTGGCCGGTGAAGTCAAGCGCCCAGATCGGGCCGGGCCAAGGCGCGAGCACCCCCGGAACGACCTGCGGCGAGCGTTCGCCCAACCCGTGCAGAACCAGCAATGGGCGGCCTTCGCCGGTGCGGAGTTGGTGCAACGCCAGCTCGACCTTGTTGTGGCGGAGCATGACGGGTTCGGCGACAGCTTCCGGGGCGCTCACGAGATGAACTCCAGGATCAGGTCGGCGATCTCGGCCGGGCGCTCGATGTGCAGGAAATGTCCGGCGTCGGCCATCTCGATCACCTTCGCGGTGGGAGGCAGGAACGGTTCGACGGTGGCGGCGGTGGTGCCCCAACCCATCGGCTCCGGGATGGTGCTGAGCACGCCGAGCATCGGGACCGCCATCGCCGCCAGGCGATTGAGCGACCAGTCGGGCCGGAAAGGTCCGAAGCCACCGAAGCGCAGCGCCGGATCGATGGTCCATCGCCACCCGTCGTCATCTTGGCGGGCGCCTACCGCGGCGAGGTAGCAGAGGAACTCATGGCTGAGGCGGGGGTTCATCTTCTGGCGTCGCTCGGCCAGCTCCACGATGGTTCCGGGCTTGCGCGTCAGCGAGTGGCTGGCCCGTCGGTGGTCAAGCCAGGCATTCAGTTCGGCGGCCAGCATCTTGGTTCGCTCGTGGTCGGCGATGTCGGGGGCGCCCCGGCTCGACGGAACCCCGTCGAGGTTCACCAGGTGAGTCATTCGCCACGGAGCGATCTCAGCCAGGTGCAGCATCAGGCCTCCGCCCTTGGAGTGACCGACCACCGGCATGGGCTCGGGGCTGACGTGGTCCATGACCTTCACGGCGTCTCGGGCGTCGGCGTCCCAGCTGTAGAGCGGGGCGTGGTCGGAGTTGCCGTGGCCTCGGGCGTCCCAGGCCACGACCCGCCAGCCGGCGTCAGCCAGGAGCGGAGCGAGTAGATCGAAGGTGGCGGCGAAATCGAACCCGCCGTGGGCCAACAACACCGGCGGCCGTTCGGGGTCTCCCCACTCGTACACGGCCAAGGACAGCCCGCCGCTGTCGATCCGGTACGAGCGATCGGGTCGGCGAGCACCGGGGTAGCTCGCCTCGGTTGGCGGCAGCGTGGTCACCGCCGAAGCGTAGGCTGTCGGTGGGTTCTCACCTATTCTCAGGTTGTTATGGATCACCGCCGCATCAACCACCTGCACAGCACCGCGTCGGAGCGTCTGCGGACTGCCGGCCAGCGCTACACCACCAATCGTCGGGTGCTGGTCGAGGTGCTCGGCGCCGCTGATGGGCCCCTCACCATTCCCGAGGTGCTCGAACGAGGCCGCGGGTTGGCCCAGAGTTCGGCGTATCGCAACCTGGTGGTGCTGGAGAACACCGGGGTGGTCGAACGGGTCGTGACCAACGACGAGTACACCCGGTACGAGCTCACAGAGGACCTGACCGGCCACCACCACCACCTCATCTGCTCGCTGTGCGGCGAGGTCAGCGACGTGGTCATCCCCGATGCCCTCGAGGCCGAACTCGACGCGGTCGCCGCTCGAATCGGCGCGGACTCGCGCTACTCGATCGACGAACACCGCTTTGACATCATCGGCCGCTGCGCCGCGTGTGTCGCCTGATCCCGCCAGCTGTTCACCCGGCCGCGGCGACCTAGCCATTCACACCGGTACTCGACAACACCCGGGGACGAGCGACTAGAACGGGGGTACCGACCGACGCCGGCGAGCGAGGAGGCACACCGACCGTGAGCGAGATGGCCACCGTCGACAAGCGCGCGGCCGCCTGGGGCGTGGTGGGCGTCGTGGTCACCTTGGCCATCGCCATCGTCGGCAGCGGCAACCTGCGTTGGTTCGACGCCGCGCTCGTCGGCTACCTGTTCGGCGTCTTGTTGTTCGTGTTCG
>CAZEFG010000077.1:0-9582 GCA_964511355.1 uncultured Iamiaceae bacterium | reverse complement strand
GGGACCAACGAGAAGGACGGCGGCGCCACCGATCGCAACGACCCCCAAGGCCGCCTGCGCCTTCTCGACACAAACGTGCGCGTGGTCCACGACGTGGTCGACTCGGTGGTCGAGGTCGCCCCCAACTCCGTGTTGCTTGTGGTCACCAACCCGCCCGACGCCCTCGCCGACATCGCCCGCATCCGGGCGGGTCACGACCGGGTCCTCAGCAGCGGCACCTTCCTCGACAGCATCCGGTTCCGGACCGTTCTGTCCCACGAGCTGCGCGTCAGTCCACGCGATGTGAGCGCCAGCGTGTTCGGCGAGCACGGCACGACCTCGGTCCTGCACTGGTCGGGAGTGACCGTCGGCGGCGTGCGCCTCGACGCCGTGCTCGATCGGCTGGGCAGCACCGTCGCCGAGCTGCGCGCCCGGGTCGAGCCCCGCGTTCGCCAGGCGAACCTCGACATCATCGAGGGGCTCGGAGCCAGTCAGTTCGGGATTGGCGCGGTGGTGGCGCGCCTGGCCGAGGCGATCCTGCGCGACGAGCAGATGGTCGCTCCCGTGGGGTCGTGGCAACCAGCAGCCGGGGTCACCTACTCGCTTCCCAGCGTCGTCGGCCGGGGCGGCGTCACCGCAGTGCTGGCGCCCGACCTCGACGAAGCCGAACAGGAGGCGCTCGACCGCAGCATCTCGGCGATTCGTGCCGCTCTCGATCGGGTGAGCGCCTAGAACCCGTCGGGTTCCCAGGTGTCGCCGGAGCTCTCGTCCTCATCGGGGATCAGCAGGTCCCAGCGGTCTAGGCAGTCCTCGCACCGGTACACCACCAGGTCGCCCGGCTCCCAGCGACCGTCCTCGCGGGGCTGGGTGATGAGGTGGGCCCGGCCTCCACAGTCGATGCAGTCGATGGTGAGGTCGGGCTCCATGGCCCGAACCTACCCCGGACGCGCCGCCGCCCCCTCGGTGCGAAGGGGGCGGCGGGCTCATGCAGGTGAAGTTGGGGGTGGGGTCAGTGGGCCATGCCCTCCTGGGTCTCGAAGTTCTCGCCGGCCTGGAACATTCCCATGGCACCCTTGCTGGCGTTGGAGAACTTGTGGGTCACGATCGGGTACAGACCCTCCTCGGCGAAGCTGAACTCGACGAACCCACCTTGGGCTGGTTGCAGGTCGAGGGCTTGGGAGCCGCCCTGGCTGCCGTCACCGGGCCGCAGATGGTAGGCCCCTTCCTTGTAGAAGGTGTCGAAGATCGTGCCGACGATGTGGAAGGCGGAGTTCTCCGACGGACCCGCATCGAGGACCCAGGCCCTGATCCGCTCGTCCTTTTCGACCCGGATCGGTTCGTGGGCGTACTGGTTGTACTGGCCGTTGAAGACCACGACATCCCACTCGTCGTTCAGCATCTTGGTCAGGTCGCCAGGCTCGCCCTGGGGGCCGAAGTACCACTCGCTCTGCACGAAGATGAACTCGTGGTCGACCGGAGCCAGATCCGGCGGGTCGATGACGACCGCACCGAACATGCCGTTACCGATGTGGTGCAGCGCCGGAGCGGTGCCGCAGTGGTACATCCAGATGCCGGCGTACTGAGCCTCGAACTGGTAGACGAGCGACTCCCCGGGGGCGATGTTTCGCATCTTGTCGTTCCAGGCGACCCGGGAGGCGTGGAAGTCCATCGAGTGGGCGATCTCACCCTCGTTCACGATGGTGACGGTGAAGATGTCGCCGACCTTTCCTCTCAGGGTGGGGCCGGGGACCATGTCGTCGAAGGTCCAGACCTCCTGGAAGACACCGGGAGCAACCTCGAGCTGGGTCTCGGTGGCCCGCAGGGTGATCTCGTGCTCGGTACCGCCGGGGGCGGGGGCCAGACGGGGGTCGTAAGGCTTGAAGTCGGGCTCCCAGGCGGGGTTGGAGGGCAACGTGGCGTTGCCATCGCCGCTGCCACCGTGGGCGGAGTGGTCACCGCTGGCGACCGGCACGTCGGTGGCACCGCCGATGACCTCGAAGGTCATCTCCATACCGCCGGCGCGGTGACCGGCCACGGTGCACCAGCCCTGGGTGGTAGCTGCCAGGCCGTCGACCTCGAGCACCTCAGACTCGCCGGGCTTGAGCATCGCGGTGGCCTCACCGGTGGCGAGGGCCAGGTCGTGGTCCATGACCCCGGCGTTGGTAACGGTGAGGACCATGGGCCGACCGGCTTCGACTTCGATCACCGACGGTTCGATGTAGAGCTCGCCCAGTTCGATGTCGACCTCAAGGGCCGGACCTTCAAACACGGGGGGAGCTGCGCTCTCGACGCTGGTTCCGGAGCCGTCACGGTTGGCGCCGAACGCGATACCCGCCACGATCAGCGCGAACACCGCGATGGTGGCGGTGATGATCGCCCAACCATCGCCGCGTTGCGATGGTGGGGAGTGGTTGGAGCTCGTTGACATGGTGCACCTTTCCTGGGGTTACTTTGTTCTGTAATCCAATAGAACAATGTGGGAGAGGGTCGTCCTAGGGTCCTAAGGCCCTGGGCAAGGGGACCCCAGTCCCGCCGACGTGACCTCTGTCTCATTTGGCAGTCTGTGGCCGCCTGGCTGACCAACGGGAGAGCCAAAAGTGCCGATAATCTCACGATCACCGCAAGCCCTCGCCGACCGAGTCGCCCGGGTGCATCGCCAGACGTGGCGAACGGTGCGACTGGCCCTGGTCTTCATGGTGGCGGCCGTGGCAGTGGGCACCACCGCAGGGCTAGAGCATCGCTGGGCGGCGCTCCATCTCTTCCTGCTCGGCGGAACTCTCGGCGTGATATCCGCAGCTACCCAGCTCTTTGCCGTGACCTGGTCGGCATCGCCGGCGCCCCCTCCGGCCGCGGCCACGATCCAACGTTGGCTGCTGGCGGTCGGTGCCGCTGGCGTCGTCAGCGCCCGACATTTCGATCTCCCCTTAGCCGTGCTGGCTGGGGCGGGGGCCTCGGTTCTTGCTGCCTTGGTGCTGTTGGCGTTGTTGCTCGTGGGGATCCGCTCGGCCGCCACCACCACCCGTTTCGTGCCCGCTATCGACTGCTACCTGGGCGCGATCGTGGTGGGCCTGGTCGGAAGCGGCGTCGGGATCGCCCTGGCTGCGGGCGAGTTGGCCACCTTCGAAGGCGCCCGAGAAGCCCACATAACCCTCAACCTGTTCGGCTTGGTCGGGCTGGTGGTGCTCGGCACCCTGCCGAGCTTTGTCGCCACCCAGGTCCGCACCAAGATGTCGCCCCGGCTGACTCCCGCCCGCCTTCGCGGCGCCGCAACGCTCATGGCGGTCGCGACCCTCACCGCTGCATCCGGCACCCTCTTTGAGTTCGAGCCGATGATGGCGGTGGGCTTCGTCGCCTACGCGGGGGCGGTCGTGGCGGTGGTGGCCATGCTGCCCAAGCTCGGGCCTCGTCAGCGGTCATGGGCCGGACCTCGCCTGGCGATGCTGTTGACCGCCGTCGTTTGGTGGGGCGGGTCGGCGCTGTGGTCGGCCGCGATCGCCGCCGGCGCTCCCGGATCCGACCGGGTGTTCACCACGTTGGTCGTCGGCGGCTACGCCCAGCTCATCATCGGCTCGCTTGCCTACATCGGGCCCATCATCCGCGGGCGCGACGCCTTGGCCCAGACCCGGGCCTTCGCCATCACCCGATCATGGTGGGCCTACGCCTCGATAAATGTGGCCGCCGTCGCCTGTGCCGTCGGATGGTGGCCGCTCGCGGCCGTAGCGGTCGGGGTGGTGGCAGTCGACGTCGTGGTTCGCGGCACCTATCTCGTGCTCACCGTCACACCCGCGCCGCTGTCAGCATCGCTACCGTCTCGGTCGTGAGAATCGTGGCGGGCCAGGCCCGCGGTCGACGCATCCAAGCGCCTGCTGGTCGAGATACCCGCCCGACCACCGACCGGGTTCGCGAGGCGATCTTCAACTCGCTCGGCTCACTCGGCGCGGTCGACGAGGCCGCGGTCATCGACCTGTTCGCCGGAAGCGGTGCGCTGGGGCTCGAGGCGCTGTCCCGGGGCGCCGCCCACGTGACCTTCGTCGAAACCGACCGGCGGGCTCAACGAGTCATCACTGCCAATCTCGAAGACCTGGGTTTCGTCGGGCGCGCCACCGTCGTAGGGGCTGACGCCATGGCCTACTTGGCCACCTCCGCACCGGTCGATCTCATCCTCTGTGACCCGCCCTACCACTTCGAGGACTGGGACCGCTTGCTCGCCCTGGCGCCCGCCACCGCGATGGTGTGCGAATCCGATCGCGACATCACCCCGCCGCCGCGCTGGCGGGTGGCAAAGCAGAAGCGGTACGGGACTAGCGTGGTGACGATTCTGACCGCCGAACCCTCGGAGTAGCTCGCCAGTGGCCGTTGTCCTCTATCCCGGATCGTTCGATCCCGTACACAACGGACACCTCGAGATCGTCGAGACCGCGTCGCGCCTGTTCGACCAGGTGGTCGTGGCCGCCATGCGCAACCCTCAAAAGGGCGAACCCCTCTTCAGTCTCGAAGAGCGTGAAGACATGATCACCGAGGTGTTCGCCCACCTCGACAACGTGAAGGTCACCATGTTCTCCAGCCTGGTGGTCGACCTGGCTCGCGACGTGGGGGCCGACTTCATCGTCAAGGGTCTGCGGGCGGTGTCCGACTTCGAATCCGAGCTGCAGATGGCGCAGATGAACCACGCCATCTCCGGCGTCGACACCGTGTTCATCCCGTCGGCCTCTGAGCACTCGTTCCTCGCTTCCCGCCTCATCCGAGAGATCGCCCGCTTCGGCGGCGACATCACCTCGATGGTTCCCCCGGCGGTGATCTCTCGCATGGAGGGAAGGATCATGGGCGAACCATGACCGATCGCCCCGACGATCTCGATCCCATCCCCGACCTGCCCGTCAACCAGCCTCCAATGCAGGCCGAGACGATGCTGCGGCGCGTCGCCGACATGATCGCCTCGGCCCGGCCGATGCCGTTGTCGACCTCGGTCATGGTCAACAAGGAGGAACTCCTCGAGCTGATCAACGACGCCCTCGATCGACTGCCCGACGAACTGCGGGCAGCGCGGTGGCTGCTGAAGGAGCGCGCCGACTTCTTGGCCCAGGCCCGGCGCGAAGGCGAAGAGATCGTCGAGCAGGCGCGAGCGCGCGCCGGATCAATGGTGCAGCGCACCGAGGTGGTGAAGGCCGCCGAACAGCGGGCCCGCCAGATCCTCGACAAGGCCGAGGCCGATGCCCGGGCCATGCGCCACGAGGTCGAGGACTTCTGCGATCAGCGCCTCGCCAGCTTCGAGAACATCCTCGAACGCACGGCTCGCACCGTGGCCGACGGCCGCGAGCGGCTCCAGGGGGCGGGGCGTCTCGTGGCCTCCGACCTGGCCGGCGACCACGGTGATCCGGCAGCCGAACACGACCCCGAGCGGCCGGCCGATCCCCCCGAATTCTTCGACCAAGACCTGCGATGACTCCAGTTGGAGAACTGCGGGTCGGTGTCGGCGACCTGCTCGGCCGCCCCGGTGCCCGTCACCTGGTCGAGCGGGAGCTGCGATCCGAAGAGCTGACGGTCACCGGATCATCGATCCCCGCGGGCTCGACCATCAAGGTCGACCTGGTCATCGAGGCCACCGCTGACTACCAGACCCTGACCGTCACCGGCACCGTGGCCGCCCCCTGGCGGGGCGAGTGTCGGCGCTGCCTCGACATCATCGAAGGTGAGCTCGAAGCCGAGGTCCGTGAGGTGGTGGCCCGTCACCCAATCGACGACCAAGCCTGGGAGCTCGAAGGGGACGAGATCGACATCGGGGCCATGGCCCGCGAGTCATTGATGCTCGCGATGCCCCTGGCGCCACTGTGCGGACCGGACTGCGCGGGTCCTGCACCCGAGGACTTCCCGACATCGGCCCTGACCGACGAGGGTGGCGTCGCTGAGCAGGGCTCCGACCACGACCAGCACGTCGACCCTCGCTGGGCGGCGCTGTCCGAGCTTCGCTTCGACGACGATGCCGCGGATGACGACCAGCAGGACCAGGGCCCGGTTTCGACGTGAACGGCCTCTGGCCGCTATCCTCTACCCTCCGTGCCCGACCCCAGGTGTCGGCACCCAGTCCCCAGGGAGCCCGTTCTCCCGCCCCCTCCGTCTGAGGACCATCGCCATGGCTGTTCCCAAGAAGAAGACCTCCAAGGCCAAGAGCCGCAGCCGTCGGGCCTCGGCCTGGAAGCTGGAAACCCCCGCTCGCAGCGTTTGTCCCCGCTGCGGCGCCGCCAAGCTCCCCCACGTTGTGTGCGGAGCCTGTGGTTGGTACAAGAACCGCCAGGCCGTCGAAGTCGACTGATCAAGTCGCTTCCGACGTTGCTGTCTGAACCGACGTTGCTCGCTTCACCGACCGTGCTGGCTGATCTTCAGTGCTGCCCATAGCGGTCGACGCCATGGGCGGCGACCACGCTCCCGGCGAGATCATCGCCGGAGCGAGGCGCGCCTTTGAGGACGACGGGATCCCGGTCGTTCTGGTCGGGCGCCCCGAAGAGATCGGCGATCCCGGCCCGCTCGAGATCATCGCCGCCTCCGAGGTGATCGCCATGGACGCCGACGCGGGTGGCAGCGTGCGCCGGATGAAGGATTCGTCGCTGGTGCGCGCCGCCGAAGCGGTCCGCGACGGCCGGGCCTCGGCCATGATCAGCGCTGGCAACACCGGGGCCACCATGGCCAGTGCCCTGTTGCGCATGGGTCGGATCAAGGGTGTGGCCCGTCCCGCCATCGCCACCCCGATACCCGATCCGGTCGGGGCGCCATGTGTGCTGCTCGACGCTGGGGCCAACGCTGACTGCCAACCCGAATGGCTCCTGCAGTTCGCCCAGATGGGCGCGATCTACTCGCGCGACCGCTACGGCGTCGACCGCCCCAAGGTCGGGCTGCTCTCGATCGGCGAGGAGTCCACCAAGGGCAACTCGTTGGTCAAGGAAACGCACAAACTGCTGGCCGATCCGTCCTGGGCCGATGCCATCGGCGCCGAGTTCATCGGCAACATCGAAGGACGCGACCTCATGGCATCGGTGGCCGATGTGTGCGTCACCGACGGGTTCACCGGCAACGTCACCCTCAAGTCGCTCGAAGGCGGCATGCGCTCGCTCATCGGCGCGCTGCTCGGGGTGTTCGACGCCACCGAGGAAACCCGCGAGGCCGCCGCCACCCTGTTCCCGGCTTTGGCACCTCTCTATGCCCAGATGGACCCCGAGAACACCGGCGGAGCCATGCTTTTGGGGGTCGACGGGGTGTGCATGATCAGCCACGGATCGTCTTCGGCGGTGGCCATGCAGAATGCAGTACGCACCGCAGCCGAGATGGTCGAAGCCGGTTTGGTCGCCTCGATAGCGGCCGCGATTCGCCCGGCCGATACCTAGCTATACAGGGGATCACAACCTCACAAAGTCCGGTCGGCTACGATCCCCGCGTCACAACGTCCTCAGACCCCCCTTGGAGCGTCGCCACGTGTCCGCCGACACCCCTGCAGAATCCGGTCGCATCAGCCGAGACGAGATCTTCGAGCTCATCCGCGATCGACTCTCCGACATACTCGAGATCGAGCCATCGACCATCTCTGAGGGACAGTCCTTCGCCGACGACCTCGAAGCCGATTCACTGGCGCTCATCGAGCTGGTCGAATCGTTGGAAGAGGAGCTGGCCGATCGGGTCGACGGGTTCCGCATCGACGACGAAGATCTCGAAGACCTCAAGACCGTGCGCGACGCCGTCGACTACGTCCATTCACGGGTGGGCTAGGCGCTGAGTGCTTCCGTCGCCCTCGACCGGCTCCTCGACCGGATCTCCTATCGTTTCGACGACATCGCGCTCGTCGACCTGGCGCTCACCCACCGGAGCTACTGCGCCGAGCATCCCGGCACGGCTTCCAACGAGCGCCTCGAGTTCCTGGGCGACGCCGTCTTGGCCATGGCGGTCACCGATCAGCTCTACCGCTCCCATCCGCACCGCCCCGAAGGCGAGCTGTCGCCCATCCGGGCTGCGGTGGTCAGCCAAGCCAGCCTGGCCGAAGCGGCCCGCGGCATCGATCTCGGGGCCGCGATTCGCCTCGGCAAGGGCGAAGAGAACGCAGGGGGCCGTGACCGACCCTCGATCCTGTCTGACACCCTCGAAGCCCTGTTCGGCGCGGTTTACCTCGACGGTGGCTGGGCTCAAGCGGCTCCGGTGGTGGTCGATGTGATGGCTCCAGTCATCGCCAGCATCACGGCCGGGGGCACCATCACCGACCCCAAGAGCCACCTCCAGGAGCTCGCTGCCGAACGGTTCGACAACGCCGTACCCAGCTACGCGGTCACCACCACCGGCCCCGACCACGCCAAGCGCTTCGATGCCCGAGTTTCGATCGCGGGTCGGGTGCTCGGCCAGGGCCAAGGCCGATCCAAGAAAGAGGCGGAGCAGGCTGCCGCCGGAGCGGCGTTGGCGGTAATCACCGCCGCCGACCCGCCCACGACGACACCCATCAGTGGAGAGGACCACCCCCATGCGTGAGCTTCCAGAGATCGAGACCATCAGGCGCGAACTCGACAAGGAGATCTCGGGCAAGAGGGTCAAGACGGTCGACATAACTGCGGCGATGGCCAACCTGCCGCACCACCCCAACAAGAAGCATTTCGCCGGCAAGCTCGAAGGCGCCAAGATCAAGGGCGTCGCCCGCAAGGGGTTGGCGCTCGTCGTCACCTTCGACACCGACGACGTCATGGTGGTCAAGCTGGGCGACAACGGTTCGATCCTGCGGGCCGCCGCCAAGGACGAGGTCACCAAGGAGACGCTGGTCGTCGTCACCTTCACCCAAGGCGGCCAGATCCGCCTAGTGGACGCCACGGGCAACGCCACGGCGTCGGTGGTGGCCGCCGATGATCTGTTCACCGCGTTCCCCGAGCTCGACGAACTCGGCATCGACGTGGCCGAGACCCCCGTCTCATGGACGGTGTTCGCCGAGCTGTTGCGCGGCGAGCGCACCAAGCTCAAGGCATTCCTCCAGGACCAGAAGATCCTGGCGGGCCTCGGCGATGTGTACGGCGACGAGATCATGTGGGCAGCTGGTCTGCGCCCGGACCGCACGGCGGCATCGCTCACCACCCAGGAGATTCGCCGCCTCTACCGCTCACTGGTCGAGACCCTCCACGACGCCATCAAGTATCGAGGCACCTCACTCGAGGGCGACGACTTCGTCGACATCCACGGCAAGCCCGGCGACTACCAGAACCACATCAAGGTCTACCAGCTCGAAAAAGAGGCCTGCCGCCGGTGCCGGGTCCCCATCGTGAAGATGCGCGTCGCCAACTCGACCTCCTATTACTGCGAGCAGTGCCAGGTCTGAAATGTTCTTGAAGAACCTCACGCTGAAGGGCTTCAAGTCTTTCGCTGACTCCACTTCGCTCGATCTCGAGCCGGGAATCACAGTGGTGGTCGGCCCCAACGGCAGCGGTAAGTCAAACGTCGTCGACGCCATCGCCTGGGTGCTCGGCGCCCAGGCCCCCAGTGCCGTCCGCTCCCAGAAGATGGACGACGTCATCTTCGCCGGAACCACCAAACGTTCGGCCCTCGGCCGGGCCGAGGTGTCGCTCACCATCGACAACTCAGCGGGCA
>CAZEFG010000076.1:0-9645 GCA_964511355.1 uncultured Iamiaceae bacterium | reverse complement strand
TGCGCTCCTTTCAAATCGTGGGGAAGTACTGGGGGTAGCTCAGCGAAGGCCGAGCTGGCGCTGCACGTTGGCCTTGTCGCCACCGGTGACCTCGGCCGGACGACCCAGGCGCCGGGTGCGGTGCGACGGCTTCTTTTCGAGGATGTGGGCGCGGAAGGGCTTACGGCGCATGATCTTGCCGGTGCCGGTCACCCTGAATCGCTTCTTGGCACCGCTATGGGTCTTCATCTTGGGCATGGGGTACCTCTTGAGGTCTCGGACCTGCCCGCCTGGGCAGCGCCCGAGACGTTGGGTCAGTTGTCGGTCGTGGGGGCGGGATCTGGCTGCTCGGGAGTGACGGGCTCGTCGCGAGTGGCGCTGTCGTTGCGGCTCGCAGTTTCGGCCGCGCTGTCACGCTTGGCTGCCGCGGCTTGGGCCTTCTTGTCGGGGGCGAGCACCATGATCATGTTGCGGCCGTCGAGCTTGGGAACCACCTCGACCCGGGCGGTGTCGGACACCTTCTCGGCCACCTCATCGAGGATCTTCTTGCCGAGTTCGGGGTGCTGCATTTCTCGCCCCCGGAACATGATGGTGACCTTGACCTTGTGGCCTTCTTCGAGGAACTGCTCGACCTTGCGGGTCTTGGTGTCGAAGTCCCCTTGGCCGATCTTGGGCCGGTACTTCATCTCCTTGACCACAATGTTGGTGCTCTTGCGGCGGGATTCTTTGGCCCGCTGCGCGGCCTCGTACTTGTACTTCCCGTAGTCCATGATCCGACAGACCGGTGGATTGGCCTTGTCGGCCACCTCGACCAGGTCGAGCTCTTGCTCGCGGGCCATGGCCAGTGCTTCAGGAAGGGGGCGGATCCCGATCTGTTCACCGTCGGCGGCTACGAGGCGAACCTCGCGGGCGCGTATGCGGTCGTTGATACGGGGCTCGTTGTTGGCCGGGGCAGCTATTGCCACTCACTCCTCATCAATGCGCAGATCCTCTCTTTTCGCGCTGGTGGTTGGAACCCGACCGCCTCTGGAAACTCGAGTTGTTGAGGGCCGAGGCCCAAAACGACGAGGCGGACGTCGGGAAAGCCGACGTCCGCGACCACCAGCACGAAGCTGAAAGGCGTTTCGATCGACCCGACTCACCTGCTTGCTGGAGCCGAGGCTACAGCTGGCACCTGGAGGTACCCGGTGGAAGGGTGGGGGCAGAGCCCCGCTTTCCGTCTTAGGTTGTCGGCGTAGAGTACCAGGAACCGACGACAAGAGCTACAGGGCGAGGCGCTCGGTGGCTATGTCGTATGGTCACCAAGTCCCTGCCGCGACCCAAAGGACCGACCCGAATGAGCCTGTGGACCCCCGGTGGCGAACATCCCGTTGATCGTGGACGCCCAACCGACACTCCCCCCAGCCAGGCCGACAGCGATGTTTCAAACGCCCCCGACATCATGTCGTTGCTCACCGACGAGCAAAAGGCCGAGTTCCAGAAGATGTCGCCTGAGGAGCAGGAACAGGCCCGTCAGATGGTCGCCCAGATGGCCGAAAGCCGTCAGCGCATGCTCGAGACCCCTGCCGGGATGATCGTGGCCAACCACGCCATGGGCCTCTATGAACTTGCCGCCATCCACCTCCAGGCCGAGCCGCCGCAAGTCAGCGAATCCAAGGTGGCCATCGATGCCCTCGCTGGTCTGTTGAACGGCGCCGGCGACAACCTCGGCCCCGACGGCCAGACCCTGCGCGATGCCCTGGCTCAGATCCAGATGGCCTACGTGCAGATCCGTGCCGCCATGGAACAGGGCCAGGGTCAACCAGGCCAGGACCAGCGTGAACCCGAGGCGACTCCCCCCGACCAGGGTTAGGTGTTGGGTAGCGCCTCGAGGTAGGTAGCTTCCCAACGGCCGATCCGGCCGGGTACCCGCTCGAACACCACGGGCGTTCCCACCTCAATGGTGCGGGTCCCGTCGACGATGGCGGTGCAGTGGAAGAACCACTCGTTGCCGTCGTCGTCGACCACCGCCCCATAGCCGGCCGGGTCATCGAAGGTCGCTACGACTCCCATGCCGCGCACGGCCTCAACGCTCCTTGGTGATGGTGCGCATCAGGTTGGCCATCTCGATGGCGCCCGCCGCCGACTCCTCGCCCTTGTTGCCGGCCTTGGTCCCCGCGCGTTCGATTGCCTGTTCGATGGTGTCGACGGTGAGCACACCGAAGATCACGGGTACCCCGGTGTCGAGGGATGCGCGCTGGACCCCGGCCGCGCACTGCCCGGCCACGACGTCGTAATGCCCCGTCGCCCCTCGGATCACCGCGCCGAGGGTTATGACGGCGTCGACGGTGCCTGAGGCAGCCAGCGCGCGGGCGGCGACGGGGACCTCGAAAGCTCCCGGCACCCACACCACGGTCACGTCGGAATCGGCCACGCCATGGCGGCGCAGGGTGCGCTCTGCCCCCGACAGCAGGCGCTCGGTGATGAAGTCATTGAAGCGGGCACAGACGACTCCGATACGCAGACCGCTGCCGTCGACCGATCCCTCAATCACCGACGACTTCCTCTTCTGTGCGCTGCGGTCGGATGTCAGATCCGCCGATGTCGATCTGCTCGTCTGGGAATCCATGGTCTTCCAGTCCTTCCAGGAGATGTCCGAGGCGGGCCCGCTTGGCCCGGAGATAGGCGATGTTCTCGATGGTGGGAGCCGATTCGAGGGGCACCCGCTCGACGACTTCCAGGCCGAAGCCTTGCAGACCGCCGTACTTGGCAGGGTTGTTGGTCAACACCCGCAACTTCTCGACGCCGAGGTCGGCCAGGATCTGGGCACCGACGCCGTACTCACGACTGTCGACGGGCAGCCCCAGGGCCAGGTTGGCGTCGACGGTGTCAGCTCCCTCGTCCTGGAGCCCGTACGCCCGCAGCTTGTGACCGAGGCCGATTCCACGCCCCTCGTGACCCCGCAGGTACACCACCACGCCGGAGCCTTCCTCGGCGATCCGGGAGAGGGCAGCGTGTAGCTGAGGCCCACAGTCGCAGCGCAGTGACCCGAAGATGTCGCCGGTGAGGCACTCGCTGTGGACCCTGACGAGCACCGGTTCGTCGCCGCCGATCTCGCCGCGGACGAAGGCTACGTGTTCGGTCCCGTCGAGCACCGAGCGGTAGGCATGGGCGACGAAGGTGCCCCATGGAGTGGGCACGCGACCTTGGCCCGTCCCCACCACCAGCTTCTCGTTGGCTCGCCGGTAGCGGATGAGATCGGCGATCGAGATCAGCAGCAACCCGTGTTCCTGGGCGAAGGGAATCAGGTCGGGCAACCGCGCCATCGTTCCGTCATCGTTGACGATCTCACACAGGGCGCCGGCTGGATGCAGACCCGCCAGACGAGCGAGGTCGACCGCCGCTTCGGTGTGGCCGGCCCGCTTGAGCACACCACCGTCGCGGGCCCGCAGGGGAAAGAGGTGGCCCGGACGGTTGAAGTCGCTCCAGGAGACATCAGGGTCGGCCAGTGCGGTGATGGTGGCGGTGCGATCACCAGCGGAGATGCCGGTGGTGGTGCCGTGGCGGTAGTCAACGCTGTGGGTGAAGGCCGTGCGCTGGTACTCGGTGTTGTCGGCCACCATCAGCGGCAGGCCCAGGGAGTCGCACCGATCGCCGGTCAGGCCGACACAGATCACTCCTGAGGTGTGCCGCACGAAGAAGGCGATCTTTTCGGGAGTGGCCGCCTCGGCCGCCATGATGAGGTCGCCTTCGTTCTCGCGGTCTTCGTCGTCGACCACCACCACGATTTCGCCGCGCGCGATCGCGGCGATCGCTTCGGGGATGGGTGCGAAGGGACTGGTGTCGGTAGTTGGACCGGATTCGGTCATTTCTGTGCCTCCTGAGGGGCAGGAACTAGATCGATACGGAGGTCGGGACCGAAGCGGGCGATCGCGACGATCTCCCCCCTCCAGAGCCGGTCGATGGTGGGGGCGCCTGGCCCGGCCATGAGGGGTCGGGCGTCGTCGCCTCCGAAGAGCGCGGGAGCCAGGTAGACGACGTAGCGATCGACCAGGCCAGCCCGGTGGAACTCGCCCGCCACGGTGGGTCCGCCTTCGACCAACAGCTGGCAGACGCCTCGCTGGCCCAGTTCGTCGAGCACATCGGTCAGCGGTCCGCCAAGCGACAGGGCCGGTTCGACCGCGGCACCATCGGGAATGGTGCCGAGAACGACTCGCAGCGGCTCGAAAGTGGTGCCCGGTATCGGACTCGGGATGTCGCGGACGTTCAATTTCGGATCGTCGTCTCTGACCGTGCCGGCACCCACCAGGATGGCGTCGCTGTCGGCTCGCAAGCGGTGCACATCGGCGCGGGCTTCGGCGGAGGTGATCCAACGGCTGGAGGCATCGGGGGCCGCCGTCCGACCGTCGAGGGTGGCGGCCAGTTTGAGCACCACGCTCGGGCGGCCGGTGGTGCGGTGAGTGATGTATGGCGCCAGCAGGTCGGCGGACGCTTGGGCACACAGCCCGACCTCAACATCGAGCCCGGCGGCTCGCAGGGTCGCCAACCCCTTGCCGCTGACCTGGGGGTCCGGATCCTCGATGGCCACGACGACCCGAGCGATACCGGCGTCGACGATGGCATCGGTGCACGGCGGGGTGCGCCCATGGTGAGCGCACGGTTCGAGGGTGACATACATCGTGGCTCCGGGAGCCGATCCCGCAACTTGAGCCAGTGCGTGTGCCTCGGCATGGGGGCCACCCGGTGAGTGGGTGAAACCATCGATCACGGTGTCGTCGGACAGCACCAAGACACAGCCGACCCATGGGTTGGGGGCGGTCAGACCCCGCACGGATGCAGCGTTGGCCAACGCCCGCTCCATGTAAGTCGTGTCTTCATTGCCCATGCCGTGCTCGTGCTCCTGGCTCGGGAGTTCGTCCGGACAGGCGCGAGCAGACGGGCCGAATGGCCTCGTTGGCTCTCGCTCCCATCCGGACTATGACCGTCGGCCCCGGAGTTCCACCGGATCGGCCCCGGCCGAAGCCGAGGTTCGTGGGCTGTAACCACCGGTCGGGAATTTCACCCAACCCCGCGAGATTGTTCGATTGTTCACCAAACGGTACTCGCAGGACCCTCAAGCCACCACCTGAGGAGCCACTCCCACCCGTTATGGGCGTCCAGTTGGCGGCCTGGCACCAACCAGCACGCCCAAAGGGGTGGTCTCAGTGGGCGGTTTGGCCTCGGAGGAGCGCGACGACGTGGGGCAGAACGTCGAGCACGGCGTCGAGGGTTTCGACCGCGCCGGCGGTGGACCCGGGACCGTTGATCACCAGCGCCTCGCCGATCGTGCCTGCCACCCCCCGCGACAGACGCCCCAATGGGTTGACCAGACGCATCGCCTCGGCAATACCGGGGGCCTCTCGTTCGATGGCGTCCCGTGTGCCTTCGGGAGTGAGATCGCGCGGTCCGAAACCGGTGCCGCCGGTGGTGGCGACCACCCCGTTGAACCCTGCGGCCATGGCGAGCAGGGCGTCGCGGACGGGCTCGACCCCGTCGGGCACGACCCGGTGGTCGATGACCTGCCACCTGGCTTCGATGAAGCGGTCGACCAGGGCGCGTCCGGATCGGTCGTCGCGGGTTCCGTTGGCTACCCCGTCAGAGACCGTGAGCACCTTGGCCACCAAGACCGGCTCGGACACATCGGTGCTCATGGGTTCAGTAGGGACGCTGAAGGCGCAGGATCATCATTCCGTCGGTGCCCTGTTCCTGGGGAAGCAGCAAAGCACCGCGCCCGTGGGGCCGCCAGGGTGATCCGGGCGGGTCGAGCGGTACGAGCTCGGGATGGGCGGCGGCCAGGTGCTGGTCGACACCGAGGGTCTCGGCGGCGCTGAGGGTGCACACGCTGTAGATCAGCACTCCGCCCGGGGCCAGCAGAGGCACGGCGGCGTCGACCAGGCGGCACTGGAGCGACGCCAAACGGTCGACATCGTCGGGCTGAATGCGCCAGCGGGCGTCGGCTCGACGGTGCAGCACTCCAAGCCCCGAACAGGGGGCGTCGACCAATACCCGGTCGAACCTCCCCGGGGCGTACGGAGGTTGGGCCGCGTCGGCCACCACGGTGAAGATGCCGGTGGCTTTGGTGCGGGTGATGTTCCCCGCGATGAGGCCCACCCGGCTCGGTCGAAGATCAGCGGCGATCACGGTGGCACCTGAGGACGCCAGTCCGGTTGCCTTGCCTCCTGGCGCGGCGCAGACGTCGGCCACCAGATCGCCTGGCCCCGCCTCGACCAAATCGACCACCCATTGCGAGGCCAGGTCCTGGGTGTAGCCGTCGGCGCGGGTGGTGACCGTCGGGGCCTCGTTCATGGCGGCGAGCGCGCCCCGCGCTTCTTCGCCCCCCAGGTCGGCCACCAGCCGGTCGACCACCCAGTCGGGATAGCTGAGCCGGGTGCCCTCGTCGGGCCACTGCACGTCGAGTCCGGCCGCCGCGACCTTCCGCAGGATGGCGTTGACGAAGCCGCGAGCCGGGCCGTCGACGGCCCCCACCGTGGTTGACACCGCGGCGTGACGAGGCACATCGGAGAACACCAGTTGGTATGCGCCGAGGCGCAAGGCGCTGCGGACCTCGGCGTCGGGTTCGCGCATCAGGAAGCGCTCGATCAGATGGTCACACGCCCGTTGTCGGCGGGTGGTGCCGTAGACCAGGTCGGTCACCAGGGCGCGGTCGCGTTGATCGAGCCCGCTTTCGGCCAAGAGGGCGGGGAGCGCCAGGTTGGCGTAGGCCCCGTCGACCGCGATTCGGGTGAGGGCGGTGATCGCCAGCTTCCGGGCGGCGACCCCGGGATCGGCGGCGGGCTTACGGCCCCGGTCCGGGGCCCGGCCCCGTCCTCGGCGGCGAGGGGGCGAGGTATCGCTCATGATCCCAGCCTGTCGTCGGGGGTGGGTCTCGCCCCGTTGGCCCAAGCGGACGCGTCCTGGCGCCCCTTGCCCTCGGGCTGGACCTCGACCAGCTCGAGGAGTCCGCCGCCGGTGGCGACCATCAGCCCCTCGATCTGGCCTGGCTCGGTGGCATCGCCGGCATCGGCCCCTTCGGCCTCGACCGGGCGGGTGCGGTGTATCTTCAACCGCTTCCCCCGCCACGTGGTCCACGCGCCACCCAGGCGCACAACCCGGTGCAGCTCGATGGCCGGACGGGTCCAGTCGAGCTTGAGCTCTTCGGTCTCGATCTTGGCGGCGTGGGTGGGTTCGCCTTCTTGGGGGGTCGGCTCACCGAGCCCGTCGGTGAGGGCGTCGACCACCATGGTGGCACCGAGATCGACCAGCCGACCTCGCAGCTCGTCGAGCGTTTCGTCAGGGTCGATGTCGACCTCGACCCGGCGGTACACCGCGCCGGTGTCGAGGCCTTCTTCGACCGCCATCAGACAAACTCCGGTCCGTTCGTCGCCCGCCAGGATCGCCCTCTCGACCGGTGCCGCTCCCCGCCAGCGGGGCAACAGGGAGAAGTGCAGGTTGACCATCGGTAGCCGATCGAGAACGTGGGGCTTGATGATGCGCCCGAAGGCGACCACCACACCCAGTTCGGCCCCGACCTCAGTCACGTCGTCGACGTCGGTGGTGACGGGTAGACCCAGTTCGGTCGCGGCGGCCTTGACCGGACTCGGGGTCAGGGTGCTGCCACGGCCGCGGCGTTTGTCGGGTCGGGTGACCACCAGGGCGATGTCGAAACCCGCCCTGTGGAGCGCGAGCAGCGGAGGAACGGCGACCTCGGGAGTACCGAGGTACACGATGCGCCGGGGTTGGTGGGGTGCAGGAAGGACCACGCTGATCAGATCTCGACCGTCGAAGGATTGGCCTGTTCGATGGCGTCGGGATCCAAGCCCATGGCGACCGCCGCTTCGCGCCACGAACTCCGGGCATGGTCGAGCTGGTCGTCGTTTAGGTGCTCGAGGAGCAGCACTCCATCGAGGTGGTCGAGTTCGTGCTGGAACAGCCGCGCCAGCAACTCGTCGGCCTCGAACGAGACCTCATTGCCGTCGAGGTCGATTCCGGTGAGGTGGACCTGCTTGGGCCGTACGATCTCGAAGCTCATGCCGGGCACCGAGAGGCATCCTTCGTCGTAGACCCATTCGCCGTCGGATTCGGTGATGACGGGGTTGATCAAAGCCTGGGGGCCCTCGCCGACGTCGTAGACGAAGAGCCGCTGGGCGATACCGACCTGGGGAGCGGCGAGGCCGATGCCGGGAGCGCCATACATCGCAGCCAACATTCCCTCGACGGTGCGGACGAGGGAGCCGTCGATATCGGTGATCTCAGCCGCTCGGGCCGCCAACACCGGGTCACCGACCGTGCGAATCTCGAAGGGGGACATCAGAACAAGGCTACCGTCAGGGCGTGACCGACCTGTGCGGGGCCCACCTGTGACCTCAAGCCACTACTTCGACGAGTCACCGGACGCCGCGTCCAAGCCTCGGACCGTGCGGCTCGTGTTGCCCGATGTCTCATTGCGCCTTCGCACCGATTCCGCCGTGTTCTCACCCGATCGGGTCGATCCCGGCACCAAGCTGTTGTTGCTCGAAGGCCCCGAGGCGCGAGCTGACGTCGGTCCCCTGCTCGATCTCGGAGCGGGCTACGGGGCCATCGCCATCACCCTGGCCTTGCGTTGCCCCGATGCCGAGGTCGTCGCCGTCGAGGTCAATGAGCGCGCCCGCCTGTTGTGTCGGGAGAACGCGGAGGCGGCCGGGGTGGCCGACCGGGTGATGGTGGCAACCCCAGACGAGGTCGACCCGGCCGTGCGTTTCTCCCAGATCTGGTCGAACCCCCCGATTCGTATCGGCAAGGCCGCCCTGCACCAGATGCTCATCTCGTGGCTCGGTCGCCTTCACCCGGATGGGTCGGCGCACATCGTGGTGAGCAAGCACCTGGGAGCCGATTCGCTCTCTCGCTGGCTGGCCGCGCAAGGACACGCCGTCGAGCGCCGAGGTTCACGAATGGGCTATCGGCTACTCGACGTGGCGGCCAACGTCACTCTCGGTAACTAGTTCTTTTGGCCTAGGCCTAAAGTCCCACCCCGGCGTAGCCGAAAGGTGACAGGAGCCACACCCGGTCCCCCAGCCAGAGGGGCCGGGCTGGCAGGCTGGTGAACCATCGTCGACCAGAAGGGCGGCTCCGATGAGCGATCAAACCGATGTCGAACTCGAGATTGTGGTCAAGCGTCGTATTCACCACGGACGCATCTGGTCGGCCATCCCCCAGCTCGTCCTCGACGACTCAGGCGACGAACTGGTCACCCTCGGGGTCCCGGGTAGCGCCACCTACGCCCCGCGCAACAAGCACCACATGTCCGAGGTCCGGTACAGCTTCGAGTCAGGCGAGTGGGAACTCGAGCGCTGCACCTGGAAGCAGTTCATTGCTGTGGTACGCAACCGTCCCGGGCGTCACTACAACGTCATGCACCTGTTCGAGCCTGGGACCGGAGAGTTCCTCTCCTGGTACGTCAACTTCGAGCGTCCGATCGTCCGCCACGATGACGGCTTGGTGGTCGACACCCACAGCCTGTGGCTGAACCTCATCGTGTTGCCCGACGGCAAGACGTTCTGGAAGGACACCGATCACTGGCATTGGGCCAGCGAGAACGGCCTGTTCCCCAAGGTCGAGGTGGCCAAGGTAGAGCAGTTGCGCGAGGAGCTGCTGGCCGATGCCGCGGCCGGA
>CAZEFG010000075.1:0-9743 GCA_964511355.1 uncultured Iamiaceae bacterium | reverse complement strand
GCTGCATCAAGAGCGGCTCGCCTCGTCGAGCTCGGCAACCTGGGATCGGACGCCCAAGGTGCCTCCCACTTCGGTGGGGATGTGGTCGGGACCTCCCGGCAACAAAGTGTCCGGGCCTTCGCCCGACCATTGGTTTCACGGGCGTCCACCCCCACCGGGGCAGCTCTGGGTGCGCCTAACCCGCCACCGACCGAGGAGCACAGATGGACCGGCACTCACCAGTACGCTCACAGCGTGCTCGTGCCCATCCACCAGTTCGTCATCGCCCCGTGAGCAACGACGGGACCGAGTCGTGGGCGCGCCCTGATCCTTCGCTCAGCCTGGCCCGCTCGTGGCGGCCGCGGAGCCATCCGAGCATGCTGCCGGTCACCGGCGCCTGGCGTCAGGGCGATCCGGTGGGTAATCGCCAATTCCTGCGGGTCCCCGCCGACCGCCCCTTCGCTCTTGAAGTTGGCGGGATCCTCCGAGGTTTCGACATCGCCTATGAGACCTGGGGTGAACTGGCGGCCGACCGCTCCAATGCCGTGCTCATCTGCCATGCGCTCACCGGTGACTCCCATGTTGCCGGTCCCAGCGGCCATGGCCACAAGGTGGCCGGATGGTGGGACGACCTGGTCGGCCCCGGCAAGGCCATCGACACCAACCGCTGGTTCGTGGTGTGCGCCAACGTGCTCGGCGGCTGCCAAGGAACCACCGGTCCGGCCTCTCCCGACCCCGAGACGGGTCGCCCCTACGGAGGGCGCTTCCCGGTCGTCACCATCCGCGACATCGTCCGCAGCCAGGCCCTGCTCACCGATCATCTCGGGATCGGTCGCTGGCACGCCGTCATCGGGGGCTCGATGGGCGGCATGCAGGCCCTCGAATGGACCGTCATGTATCCCGAGCGGGTCGCCAGGGCCGCGGTGTTGGCCACGTCGGTGGCCGCCAGCGCCCAACAGATCGCCTGGAGCCACGTCGGCCGCATGGCGGTCGCCGGCGACCCCAAGTGGCGCGACGGCGACTACTACGACGCCGAGCCGGGGGACGGCCCCCACGAAGGTCTGGGCCTGGCTCGATCGATCGCCCAGATCCACTACCGCAGCGAGTCGGTGTTCGAGGAACGGTTCGGTCGCCGCAGCGTCGAACCGGTCGACCGGCTCGCCCTGTGGGACCGATTCCAGGTCGAGAGCTACCTCGCCTATCAGGGCGAGAAACTCGTTCGGCGTTTCGATGCCAACTCCTACCTGATCCTCAACAAGGCGATGGACCTTCACGACCTGGCCCGCAAGCGGGGGAGTGTCGCTGCCGCCCTTGACCGGATCTCGGCGCCGGTGCTGACCCTCAGCATCGACTCCGACACGCTGTACCCGCCCTATCAGCAGGAGTACCTGCGTGACGAGCTGGCCGCTCGCGGTCGCCTGGTCGACCACATCGAGGTGGTAAGCCCGCACGGACACGACGGTTTCCTGCTCGAACCCCAACAGGTGGGCCCCCCGCTCACCGCCCTGCTCGACGAGGCTTCCAGTGTCTGACCAATCGCCCCCGACCGACCACACCCCAGCCGACCTCTCGCCCCCGGTCGATGACCTTCATCCTGAGACCCGGGCCATTCGGGGTGGGCGGGCCGACAACGACACCGCCCTGGCGCCGATCCTGTGGGCCACCACCACCTTCACCACCCCCACGGTGGCCGAAGGCCGAAAGCTGGCCACCGGCGTCGGGGCCACCCGCTTCTACAGCCGCTACGGCAACCCGTCGATCGAGGCGTTCGAGTCGGCGATCGCCGATCTCGAAGGATCCGAGGGGGCCCGGGCGTTCGCCTCGGGTATGGGGGCCGTCAGCGCGGTGATCCTTGGCCTGTGTTCGGCAGGTGACCACATCGTGGCCCAACGCCAGCTCTATGCGGGTACCCAGATGCTGCTGCAGGCGGCGTGTCCCCGGTTCGGTATCGACGTCACCTTCGTCGACGGCACCGAACCGGGCGCCTTCGAGGCGGCCGTTCGCCCTGGCAAGACCGTTCTGGTGTGGGCCGAGACCCCGGCGAATCCGCAACTCGACATCATCGATCTCGAGGAGCTGGGGCGGATCCGGGGGCCGATGAAGGTGGTCGACTCCACCTTCGCCACCCCGCTGGTGCAACGGCCGCTGAGCCATGGCGCCGACCTCGTCGTCCACTCGGCCACCAAGGCGATCGGTGGCCACAACGACGCCACCTTGGGTGTCGTGGCCGGCAGCAATGAGCTGATGCAATGGCTGTGGGGTTTCGCGGTCCTGCAAGGCGCGAACGCCTCGCCCTTCGACGCCATGAACGGCCTGCGGGGCCTTCGTACCCTCGGAGTGCGCATCGAGCGCCAGAGCGCCACCGCCCAGCGCCTGGCCGAAGTGCTCGAAGACCACCCCAAGGTGGCAAAGGTGCGCTACCCCGGCTTGGGATCACATCCGCATCACGAGCTGGCCAAGCGGCAGATGGACCACTTCGGCGGTCTGGTGTCGTTCGATCTGGCCGGCGGGACCGAAGCGGGCAGCACCTTCGTGGAGAGCACCCGGCTGTGTCAGTTGGCGCCGTCTCTCGGTGGCCCCGAGACCTTGGTAACCCACCCCGCGTCGACCACCCACGTCAGCCTGTCTCCCGACGAGCTCGCCGCGGCGGGCATCGGGCCGGGCACGGTCCGGCTCTCGGCAGGGCTCGAACACGCCGACGATCTGGTGGCCGACATTTTGGCGGCCCTCGAAAAAGTCCCCACCTGAGCAACCCGTCACATGCCCGAGCTGTTGGAGATCGAGACCTATCGTCAACAGGCCGAAAAGGTCGTCGGGGAACAGATCGAGCGACTCGATCTCATGGATCTCTACTACTGGCGCTCCGAGGTCGACCCCGATGTCTTTGCTGGTGCCACCATCGAAGCGGCCCGCCGTATCGGCAAGCTCCTCATCCTCGACACCACCGCCATGAGCCTCGGGCTGCGCTTCGGGATGACCGGGTTGCTGCTGCTCGATGGGCAGGCCTCGCTCGACGGGCTCATCTACTCGGCGCGGGTGGACCAGCCTCAATGGCACCGCTTCTCGCTCCACACCACCACCGGACGCCAGCTCACCATCACCGATCCTCGGCGCCTCGGGTGGGTCGAGCCCGAACCCGACGAGGGCCGCCTCGGGGTCGACGCGGCGGTGGTCACCATCGGCCAGCTCAAGAGCGTTCTGGCTGGTTCCAAAGCCCCGCTGAAGGCTCGGCTGATGGACCAGCAGCGTCTGGCTGGTCTTGGCAACCTGCTGGTCGATGAGATCCTGTGGCGAAGTTCGTTGTCACCGGCCCGACCGGCAGGTTCGCTGGAGCCTGACGAGGTCCGTCGCCTGCGCCGGCATCTACGGCGGGTCCTGGCCCAGCTCGGGGAGCGGGGCGGTTCGCACACCGGCGATCTCCAGGAACACCGAACGAGGGGCGGACTGTGTCCTCGCGACGGCGCCCCTCTGCGCCGGGACACCATTGGGGGTCGCACCACCTATTGGTGCCCTGAGCATCAGCGGTGACCGCCACCGCGAGGTGCGACCGGGCCGAGGTCGAAGGCGTGGGTAGCATCGACAGCCAAAGCCTTTGAGCGACACTCCAGGACCACGTCATCGCTACCACCACCGCCACCCAAGATCGATCCTCTTTGCGCCGGGTAGGTATCGCCGTGCTCATCGCCGCAATGGCATGGGCGGGCCTGGTCGCAACGGCGGATGCCCAGAACGGGACCGCTCCGGATACCGAACTGGTCGAAGGCGAAACGCCACCATCGACCGCACCCGACCCCGACCCTGCGGCCGAAGACGGGGACGACGCCGACGGCGAGGGTCCCGAGGCGACGACACCGGAGCCCGACCCCGAGTCCCAACAGGACACGCCGCACCGGCCCACCACCACCACCATCACCACGACCACGACCCCACCCACGGTGTCCGATGCGGACAGGGCCGAGGCGGGATCGCGCCCGGAGGTCGAGTCCGACGATCGGAGCGAGCCAGACTCTGCCGACCGCCGCGGGCCCAATCCGTTGCTCGTCGCCGGCCCATCCGATGGTCGCCGCCAGCTCACCCCGGACCCTGTCGACCCCGATGGTGCCGAGTCCGATCAGACCGCAACGACGGTGGCAACCTCGCCCGAGACAACCGACGATGCCGAGGTCGTCGTCCGTCGGGTCGTCTGGGGCCTGATCGCACTAGCGGTGGCGCTGACGGCGCTCGCTGTCTACTACTGGTGGATCACCCGACCCGAGCCCCGATCATCCGAGGACGAGGCGTCGAGTGGTGAGCCAGACCCGGCGCCCGCGCCACGATCCTCGATCGACGAAGAGGGGTACGAGGCCGGTGGGCCTGAGGGTACGGTGGACCCATGGCTGACGGACTCGACCTCGACGAGATGATCCAGCGGTTCCGGGAGCGGGCCCAGGCGGTGAAGAACCGGCCTCTGCCGCCGGTGGCTGGAGACGAACGGGCGCGCTTCGTGCGCCAGGCCCAGCTCGATTATCAGGACTACGCCATCATCGGCGACGCCGAGGCGAGCCTCGACGACGGTGTGCTGACCCTCCGTATCGATCTTCGGCCCCACCCCGAAGACTGACCAGCTGACTCGCCCCGGCCGACCGCTTCGGCCGTCTAGGGTTCGGCTGTTCAATGCGCGGTCTCAACCGCGGCAACAGGAGGAGCCCTGATGGCTGACGATCAGCACGATAATCCCGCTGAAGCGGTACCCGGTACGCCGCCGCCTCCCGCGCCTCCACCCGCCGACATTCCGCCACCGCCCACCTCGGCGGTGCCGGCATCGGCCCCCGTGCCGCCGCCCCCTGCGGCTGCGCCCGCCCCTCCGCCACCCCCCGGTTCGGCCGCTCCTACGCCGCCGCCACCGCCTCCGGCGGTTGCCAACACCCCGCCACCTCCCCCTGTTGCCTCCGAGCCAACTCCTGAGCCCGTGGCCGAGGAGCCGGAGCCGGTCTCTGAACCGGTCTCGGATCCCGAGCCCGCGCCCGAGCCCAACATCGTCGACGAGGCGCCCGAACCGGAGCTTGCACCCGAACCCGAGCCCGAGCCAGAGCAAGAGCCCGAGCAACTAGCGGCAGAGGCCGCCGCTGTGCCCGGCGATGCCGGCGTTCCCGCGCCGCCTTCTGGGACCACACCGCCGCCTCCGCCGGTGGCCGCCCCGCCCGCGCCCCCGGCCGCGCCCCCGCCGCCCCCGCCGGCAGCCGCCCCGCCCGCGCCCCCGGTCGCGCCCCCGCCACCAGCTCCCGCCGCCCCACCGGCACCTCCGGCCGCTGCGGCCCCACCGGCACCGCCGGCACCGGCCCCGGCCGCGCCACCACCTCCGGCCCCGGCAGCACCTCCGGCCCCGGCCGCGCCACCACCTCCGGCCCCGGCGCCAGCGCCCATCGCCGCACCTGCCCCGCCGCCCGCCGCTCCGGCTGCGCCGCCACCAGCTGCCGCCGCCCCGCCGCCCCCAGCGGCCGCCCCGGCCGGTCCGCCAGCTCTCACGGCGGCACCGGTCCCCACCGCCGAAGATCCCCACGGGGTCGGAGGCGGCGTCGGACGCCTCGGGTTCGTAGCCAAGCGCAGCGCCCGGGTGGCGGCTGGGATCTTGTCGGCGCTCCTCGACGACGGTGAGGTGGTCGAACAGCTCATCTACGGCTCGTTCCTCGACAAGAGCGCCGTCGCCGTGGTCACCAACCGTCGCCTGATGGTGGTCAACGACCGCGAGTGGAAGCCCGACGTGCGGTCGGTCGAGTTCACCTCCGGCATCACCGTCGAGGGCATGGGCGACGACCGCTCCGCCAGCGTCACCGTCGCCGGAGCCGGCGAGCCCGTGACCATCGTCGACATCGATCCCGGACAGGCCCGCGAGTTCGCCCATCGCATCCGCACGCGGGTCGCCGGCCAGTAGACCGGCCACCGATCCCGGTTGGCGAAGAGCCGGTCAGGTACTGATACACTGACCGGCCCATGCGGAAGTAGCTCAGTTGGTAGAGCGCAACCTTGCCAAGGTTGAGGTCGCGAGTTCGAGCCTCGTCTTCCGCTCCAAGCAACACCGAACGGCCCCCTCGGGGGCCGTTCGTCGTTTCCTGGGCTCCGCGACGGGTAGACCGTGTCCATGACCAGCATCGACTCGGGGACCGACCGCCCAACTGACTCCGGGAGTGCGCCCGTATCGGAGGACTCCGGCCCCGTCGAGCGGATCGACTCGGTGGGGGAGGTCGTATCGACGTCCAAGGAGCTGTCGACCCGCGTCAAGGAGGACTACGTCCAGCTCAACGCCGCCGGCGTTGCCTTCTTCGCCTTCCTGGCCTTCATCCCCACCCTGGTGGCCTTGGTCGCGGTCTATGGCTTGGTCGCTGATCCCGGCGCCATCGAACAGCGGGTCGAGGACCTGAGCGGAGCACTACCCGAGGAGGTCAGGCAGCTCCTCGTACAGCAGCTCACCGCCATCACCGAGACCGCCAGCGGAGCCCTCACCTTGAGCTTGTTCGTGAGCGTTGTTCTCGCCCTGTGGTCGGCTTCGAGCGGAATGGGTCATTTCATGGGTGCCCTAACTCAGGCCTATGGCGGGGGGCCGCCTCGCTCATTCCTGGCCAAGCGGCTCTTGGCGTTGGCCTTCACCCTCGGCGGAGTGATGTTCGCCGCGGTCGCCATCGGCGTGATCACCGCCCTGCCTGCGGTGCTCGCCGCCGTGGGCATCACGGGTGGGTTGCGTTGGTTGTTGATGCTTGCTGTCTGGCCGTTGGTGGGCGCTGGCCTTCTGGTCGCGCTGGCGGTGCTGTACCGCTACGCCCCCAACCGCGAGTACACACCGCCTTGGCGTTGGGTGAGCCCGGGGGCGGTGCTGGCCACCGTCGCCTGGTTGATCGCATCGGTGGGGTTCCAGATCTATGTGGCCAACTTCGGGTCATACAACGAGACCTATGGATCCTTGGGCGCGATCGTGGTGCTGTTGCTGTGGCTGTGGATCTCGGCCCTCGCCATCCTGGTGGGAGCGGTGTTGAACCACATTCTCGAAGGCGAGCCCACGCCCGTACCCGAATCCACCTGACACCCGAGATCCCCGATGGGTGACACCTCGCCAACCACCTGAACATCGCGCCGTTGGCGCGACACCGGCTCGGGGAACCAAGATTCTTCGATGCCTGGACCCATCATGATCATCGGCGGTGGCATTGGTGGACTCACCGCTGCCCTCAGTCTCCACGCCGCCGGGTACGAAGTCGACGTGTTCGAATCGGTGCCGGAGCTGCGACCGCTGGGCGTCGGCATCAACCTGCTGCCCCATGCCGTGCGCGAACTCGACGAGTTGGGCCTGCAAGGCGAGCTGTTGGAGATGGGGGTACGAACCTCTCAGCTTTCGTACCACACCAAACGGGGCGAGCAGATTTGGGCTGAGCCCCGAGGGATGGCGGCGGGGTACCGGTGGCCCCAGATCTCGATCCATCGCGGACAGCTCCAGATGACGCTGTTGCGCACCGCGATCGAGCGCATCGGCGCCGATCACATCCACCTCGACCACCATGTCGCTGAGTTCTCGCCTGTCGACGGTGGAGTCGAGGCGAGCTTCATCTCGCGCTCCACGGGTGAGGCCAAAGGCACCCGTCGGGCACGCCTGCTGATCGGGGCCGACGGCATCCACTCGGTGATTCGCCATCAGCTCTACCCCAACCAAGGCGGCCCGAAATGGAACGGGGCCATCATGTGGCGGGGCGTGGCCGAGGGCCGCCCGTTCCTCGACGGACGTTCGATGATCATGGCGGGCCATGCCAATCAGAAGTTCGTCGCCTACCCGCTGGCCGATCCGGCTCCCGACGGAACCCAACCGCTCAACTTCGTCGCCGAGATCCGCTTCTTCGACACCGAACTCGACGACCGCGAGGACTGGAACAAGCCCGGCAACATCGACGATGTCCTGCCGGCGTTCAAGAACTGGGATTTCGGTTGGCTCGACGCTCCGGGTCTGATCGCCGCTGCGCCGGAGATGTTCGTGTACCCGATGATCGACCGCGACCCGCTCGACCAATGGTCGTTCGGGCCGGTCACCCTGCTCGGCGACGCCGCCCATCCCATGTATCCGATCGGTTCCAACGGTGCTTCCCAGGCCATCCTCGACGCTCGGGTGCTCACCGGCTGTCTGCTGTCGTCGCCCGACGATCCCGAGGCGGCGCTGGTCACCTACGACGAGGTTCGCCGTCCCGCCACCGCCAAGATCGTCTTGTCGAACCGGGGGCAAGGACCCGAAGAGGCCATGCAGCTCGTCGAGGACCGAGCCCCCGACGGGTTCGAACGGCTCGACGACGTGATCTCTGACGACGAGCTCACCGCCATCGCCGACAAGTACAAGGCCATTGCGGGCTTCGCCATCGCCGAGCTCAACTCCCGTCCATCACTGGCCAAGCCCAACTACTGACCGGAGGTGGTTCCGTGGAGCTGATCCCGATGATGACGGTGGAAGTCGAGGTCGACGCCCCGGTCTCGATCGGCGAGAGCCCCAAGGGTGAGGTCAGGGTCATCCCCTTCACCGGCGGGCGCTTCGACGGAGGCCCGGATCTGCGGGGGGTGCTGTTGCCGGGCGGCACCGACTGGCAAACCGTGCGCGCCGATGGGGCCCTTGAGATCCGGGCCCACTACCTGCTCGAGACCGAGGCGGGGGAGCGGATCGAGGTGATCTCCGAGGGTGTCCGCGACGCCACCCCTGAAGTTCTCGAACGTCTGGCCGCCGGCGAAGACGTACCCGCCGACCAGTACTACTTCCGCACCTCGGTTCGCTTCGCCACCTCCGCCGAGCGCCTGGCCCACCTCAACAGCACCCTGGCGGTCGCCACCGGCCAGCGTCGAGCACGGTCGGTTCTGCTGACCATCCTGCGAGTCCCCTGAGTCGTAGGAGATCGGCGTCAGCGCGCCGGTGGACCGTGGCGGGCGAACTGCTCGGGGATCCAGGTCAGCAGACGACCGAGGATCTCCTGTTCGGCCTCGACGAGCAGGTGTCCGGCGCCGGGAAGAATGACGAGCTCGCTGTCGGGGGCGATCATGTGCACCATCTCGCTCGCCATCGGCAACAGCAGCTCGTCGCGGTCGCCATGGAACAACAGGAGCGGACAGGCAAGCTGTTCGGCCACCTCGGCGCCACCGGTCTGGGTCGCAAAGGTCACCACCCCGGCGGCGAGGTCTCCAAGGGCTGCAGCCGCCTGGATGGCGACGGCGCCACCGAATGAGTGCCCGAGGGTGATGAAGCTTCGTGCTCCGGCGCGGGCGGCCATTTCGGCAGCGGCGAGGGTGTCGTGCAGGCAACGGTCGAGGTCGTTCGGCACCCGGTACCCAACTCGAAGGGCACCGGTCCCCTGGCTGGCGAGTTCCTCGCCGAGGGTGTGGTAGAGCCCGTTGCCGGGCCCGAGCAGGCCTCCCATGGCGCCACCCACCATGATCACCGCTTGGGGATGGTCGGCCCGGCCGTGCCACATCAGCGTGAGCAGACCTTCACCGGTGTACATCTCGAGATGGTCGAGCTGATCGGTGACCGCTACCTCGGCCCCAGCCAACACGCCCAGAGCCGCTAGAGGCCCTGGCGGGGGCCCGGTGGGGGTTGGTGCTTCGTCGGGGTCGGCCATTCCACAGTCTGGCCTAGGGGAAGGGTGGCCCCGACGAAGGGTGGTCGGAATCGGGGTGTCGTCGTCTCGGCGGCGTAACCTACACTCTCCACTCCGGCAGCAGCCGGGCTGGCGCCGGTGCCCGAGCGGCCCAAGGGAACGGCCTGCAAA
>CAZEFG010000074.1:0-9746 GCA_964511355.1 uncultured Iamiaceae bacterium | reverse complement strand
AGTCGTCGTCGGTCATGCCGGTGGCGCGCCACAGGGCGCGCGCACCGGCCATGTTGCGACCGTGGGTGGTGGTTCGAGACCGCAGCTCAGGCATGGCCCAAGGTTATGTCCGGCCGCCTTTGCGGTACCCATCGGCTTTTTCTGTACCGGTTGCCGTCTTTACCTGTTGCCCCGAGCGCCCCGTTTGGGGGGTAGGGAGCGGACCTGGCTCTCTCGCACCTTGGATCGGGGCGGAACGAAACCGTCGGGCCGCTCGCCCTTGGCAACTTTGTTGGTGGGAGCGCTGTTGCCGGCTGGCTGAGTGCCCTTGGGGGTGGTGCGGCCGCTTCCGGCGCGACGCTTGGGTGCACGCATGTGCAGGTTCCTTTCATCTGGAGGACCGGGAGCGGAGAGCTCGACCGATCGTCGACGGGATCAGTGGGTGCGCACGGCACCGGATCTCACAGGAACCAAATGAACATGGCCGCGACGGTATTGGTGCCCGGCGGTGTTGTCGAGCGATTTATCGCCGGTGCGGTGACCCGCGGCTGATCAGCGCGAACTCAGACCCAGGTCCTCGGCCACCTGACCTAGGCGGTCGAGATGGGCCTCGGCGCTGTCGAGACCCAGGCCCATGGTCGACACCGAGATGTGGGTACCCCCGGCCTCGGCCCACGCCTGCACCTTGTCGGCCAACTGGCTGGTCTCGCCCCGGGAGCTGATCACCTGCTCGGCCCCGAACTCCTCGACCGCTCGGCCCAACCCTTCGAGGTGGTGCTGGATGCGCTGCCAGGGCTCAGTCGAACCCTCGGCCCGACCCGAGAAGATGAACCCATCGGCCAGGCGGGCCGCCCGGGCGAACGCGGCCGACCCGAACCCGCCCATCCAGATCGGGATCTGACGTCGGGGTCGGGGCACGAGCGCGGCGCGGTCGATCGTGTCGAAGCGGCCGGCGTGGCTGACCACCGGCTCGGTCCACAGTCGGCGTAGTAGCTCGATCTGTTCTTCCTGGCGGCGGCCCCGGCTGTGGAAGTCCTGGCCGAGCGCTTGGTACTCGACCGGGCTCCAACCCACGCCAACGCCCAGGCGCAGCCGACCGCCCGACAACAGGTCGACATCGGCGGCTTGGCGCGCGACCAGGGCGGTCTGGCGCTGGGGGAGGATCAAGATGCCGGTGACCAGCTCGATTTGTTCGGTGATGCCGGCCAGGTAACCGAACATCACCAGTGGGTCGTGGAACGGGTCGTTCTCGTCGTAGGGCCCGACCAGCGGTGGGTCGCGGTCCGCCTGCACCGCTCCCAGCACATGGTCGTAGGCCACCAGGTGGTCGAAGCCCAGTTGCTCGACCCCCACGCCGATCTGTCTTACCGCCGCTGGGTCTCCCGCCAGCTCGATCTGGGGATACACCGCTCCGATGCGCATCCTCCCAGTGTGCCCCCTCGTTCCTTCGTCCCCGGGCTTGGGGAGTTTGGCGATCGCTATAGGGCCGTGAGTTTCCCCATGGTGGAGGACGGTTTGGGCTTGGGGAGTTTGGCGTCGCTATAGGGCCGTGGCTTTCCCCATGGTGGAGGACGGTTTGGGCTTGGGGAGTTTGGTGGGCGCCATAGGGCTGTGGCTTTCCCCATGGTGCGGGCATCATCGGGGGGTGTCCGATCCAGGGATGGCTGCTCCGCCCGTCGAGCTACGGCGCGCCCGGTGGGCGGTTTCGGCACTGTTTCTCACCAACGCGGTGCTCTACGCGAATCTGGTGCCCCGGTTTCCCGACCTGCGCGACGCTCTCGGCCTGTCGAACGCCTCGTTGGGCACGGCCCTGGCGGCGGCGCCGGTCGGAGCCCTCTGTGCGGGGTTGTTCGCCCCGTGGCTCATCGAGCGGGTGGGATCGGCGCGGCTGGCCTCGGTGGGGCTGGTCGGGTTGGCGGCGACGATGTTCGCGGTGTCGCTCGCCGACCGGTGGGCCACCCTGGCCGTGGTGCTCTTGGTGATGGGCGCGCTCGACGGGGTGATCGATGTGGCCCAGAACGCCCACGGGTTCCGCGTACAGCGTCGATATGGCCAGTCGATCATCAACGCCTTCCACGGGATGTGGAGCATCGGGGCGGTGCTGGGAGGCCTGACCGGCGCGGTGGCCGCTGGCCGCGAGATCCCGTTGGTGTCGCACCTCGGGGCGATGGCGGTGGTGTTCAGCGTCGTGGCTTTGGGGTCGAAGCGGTACCTGTTGCCCGGGCCCGATCAACACGACGTGGTTCACACCGAAGCAGCCATCCCGCCGCTAGGGGCTCCGGCCGTGGGGACTGACTCGCCAGAGGCGCCCCCGAATCGGCGCTTTCGGGTCTGGTCGGGAGCCGGGAAGACGCTGGTTGCGCTCGGCGTCTTGGCGGTAGCGGCCGCGGTGGTAGAAGACGCCGGGGCTTCGTGGTCAGCGATCTACCTTCGTGACGAACTGGCCGCGGGAGCGGCGCTGGCCGGCCTCGGGTTTGTGGCGTTGCAGACGGCCATGACCATCGGCCGGTTCACCGGGGATGCTCTGGTTGATCGATTCGGCCAGTCTCGGGTCGTGCGCACCGGCGGGGTGCTGGTGGCGCTGGGGATGGGCGCCGGGCTCATGGGTGCCTCGGTGCCCCTGGGGTTGGCGGGGTTCGCCGCGGCGGGACTCGGAGTGGCGACGCTGGTGCCCGCGGCGATGCACGCGGCCGAGGAGTTGCCTGGGCTGCCCCCCGGAGTCGGCCTGACGGTCGTGAGCTGGGTTCTGCGCATCGGCTTCTTGGCCTCGCCGCCGGTGGTGGGAGCCATCGCCGACGCCGCGAGCTTGCGACTGGCGCTCGTCGGCGTCCCGTTGGCAGGGGTTGCCATCGTCGTGCTGGCTCGGGCCGTCGCACCGCGTGGCGAGCCGACGGCTGGTCGGTGATCCACCGGCCAGGGCGAGCGCCCGTTCCCCGCGAGCGTTACATACCCGAGTCGAGGTCGAGGGTGGCGTCGATGGCATCGTCGAGGTCGTCGTAGCCCGACGATGCCAAGGTCCAGCGCCCTCCCTGTTTGAGGAACAGGTACCACCTTCCCGATCGGCTCAGCCGGTACTGGGTGTCGTCCACCGTCACTCGGTTGGCTCGCACCTGCACCGCAGCTCGCACCCCGGAGCCGGCGATTCGTTCCTTGGCGCTCACCATCTCGACCACCGGCGGAGACCACGCGTCTTCATCGAGCACCGAAAGTCCTTCGGGGCCCGCCACCCGCCACGCCGTAGCCCACGCTTCGATCACGGCGTGGCTGACCCCCGCCCGATCGGCGAGATGGCGTTGGTCCGCTGGTTCGGCCCATGCGGCATGGCGAGCCAGGTCGGCCTCATAGGAGAGGTCGAGCGCCGAGGTGTCGTCGCTGACCCCGAGCCGTAGCGCCCACGCTCGTCGAGCAGCATCGGTGGCGAGGAGTCGGAGACCATCGTCGGTGAATGGCGCCCCCGCCGGAACAGCCGAGGGCCACGGTGCTGGAGGCAACGGACCTGAATGGGGAGGTGAGGGCACTTCGGGTAGCGGTTCGGGGGTGCGACGCCATGCCTCCCGGGCCACGACCCCATCGACCACGGCAGCGGCTGACGTCGAGGTCGAACCGGCGTCGGCATCGTCGCCACTGCCGGCGCGGCGGCTGCGGATGGCGTCGATGACCGCGGTACGGTCGAGCCCCCGCAATAGCAACAGCACGAAGGGGTCATCGTCGAGGGCGTCGGCAACCAGGTAACAGACAGCCGCGGCGTGCTTGCACGGCTCGGCCCAGTCGGGGCAGTTGCAGGCGGTGCGCAGTTCGCCCGATCGGGGCAACAGGTCGACCTCGACGGCCTCGGCGTCGGCGAGCACCCCTGGATCGAGCTCGCCGTCGAGTAATGCGGCGGCGTGAGCGGCCTTGCCGGCGATGGCGTCGAACACGCAGTCCCACTCGTCGTCGCGGAAGGGACGAACCTTCAACACCACTTCATAGGGCTCGGGTCGGCTGCCCTGAACCCAGGCCCGGACCCAGCCCGGTTCGATGGCCAGATCCTCGGCGCGTGCCTGACGGGCGTAGGTGCGACCTCGGGGGAGCCGGTTGGGGTCGTGCACCGCCCGACCCTCGAGCGCGTCGAGCCACGCTTGACCCCACCAGGTGTTGCCGAAGGTTCGACGCCGGGCCGCCACTAGAGCCACCCGTCGTCGTCGTTGCCCAGGGCCACGAGAGCGGCCAACTGGGTGTCGGACAGATCGGAGATCCAGGCTTCGCCCCCGCCCACCACCGACTCGGCGAGTCCGCGTTTGGTCTCGAGCATGGCCGCGATGCGTTCCTCAAGGGTGCCTTCGCACACCATGCGGTGGACCTGAACCGGCCGATCCTGGCCGATGCGCCATGCCCGGTCGCTGGCTTGGTCTTCGACGGCGGGGTTCCACCAGCGGTCGTAATGCACCACGTGGGTGGCCCGCGTCAGGTTGAGCCCGGTGCCCCCGGCCTTGAGCGACACGATCAACACGGGGGGCTCGCCCGCCTGGAAGGCGTCGACCATGGCTTCGCGCCGGGACACCGGCACCGAACCGTGCAGGAAGGCGGTTTCGATCCCCACCGACGCGAGGTGTCGTTCGAGCAGCCGACCCATCGCCACGAACTGGGTGAACACCAGAGCTGACTCACCCTCGGAGGTGATGATGCCCAACAGGTCGGTGAGGGTGTCGAGCTTGCCTGATCGGCCTTTGAGCGGTGCGTCGGGCTGGTCGAGGTAGTGGGCGGGGTGGTTGCAGATCTGCTTGAGGGCGGTGAGCAGCTTGAGCACCACCCCGTGGCGGGCGATTCCCTTGGTTGCCTCGACCTCGTCGAGAAGCTCCTCGACCACGGCCTGGTAGAGGGTGGCCTGTTCGGTGGTGAGGCCCACGAAACGGTCGGTCTCGGTCTTGGGGGGAAGGTCGGGGGCGATGGTGGGGTCGGTCTTGCGACGCCGCAACAGGAAGGGCCGAACCGTGTCGGCCAGGCGCTGGGTGACGTCTTCGTCGTGGTCACGTTCGATGGGGACGGCCACCTGGGCCTGGAACTGTTCGAGGGTGCCGAGCAGCCCAGGGGTGGTCCAGTCGAGCAAGGCCCACAAGTCAGAAAGGCGGTTCTCGACCGGGGTTCCGGTGAGGGCGATCCGGGCCGGCGCGGGAATCTGGCGCAGCGCTCGGGCCGTGCGCGAATACGGGTTCTTCACCGCCTGGGCTTCGTCGGCCACGACCAGCCCCCACGGAACCTCGGCCAGTAGCTCCGCATCGCGGCGGACCACGCCGTAGGTGGTGACGACGATGTCGTTGGGGGCGATGCCGGCGAGCGTGCGGTTCGGGCCGTGATGGCGGCGCACGGCTACCGAGGGGCTGAACCGGGCTGCTTCCCGCTGCCAGTTCCCCATGAGGGTGGTGGGACACACGATGAGGGTGGGACCCGAGCCCAGCCGGTTGAGGTGCAGGGTGAGGATCTGGATGGTCTTGCCCAGACCCATATCGTCGGCCAGGACGCCGCCCAGGCCGAGGTCCGCCATTTCGTCGAGCCACTGCACGCCCCGCTCCTGGTAAGGCCGAAGCTCGGCCTCCAACCCGATGGGGGCCACAAAGGACGGACGTGACTCGAGACCTGCCAGCCGCTCGGCCAGGTCGGCGAAGGGCCCCACCACCTCGGTCTCCACCGCTTCGCCGTCGACGACCAGGTTGCCGGTGAGGGCGGCGGCCAGGGCATCGCCGGTGGAGATCGGACGGCGTTCCTTCAGGCGCCGGAGCTGTTCGGGATCGGCCCTCACCCATCGTCCGCGTAGGCGCACCATGGGCCGCTTGGCGTCGGTGAGCTCTTCGAGTTCGGCGTCGGTCAGCTCTTCGCCGTCGAGGGTGGCCCGCCACCGCATCTCCGACAGGGTGTGCAGGTTGAGGGAGCCCGGGGTGATCGACACCGGGCTCGGGGTGGTGATGACCGGACGAAGATCGAGCGCACGCAGCACCTCGGCCGGCCACATGACGGCCAGCCCCGCGGCCGCCAGGTCGTTGGCCACCGACCCGAACAGCTCGTTGGCTTCTTCGTCGTCGAGCTCGAGCAGATAAGGCAGCGGCTGGTCGAGCAGACGGGAGATGGGGCCCCACACCCGAGCGGCTCGGCGCAGGGTCACGAGCAGCTGGAGGTCGGGGTCGTCTCCGAAGCGGGCAGCCACCGAAGGGGCGGCGTGCCACAGATCGATCGCCGAGAGTTGTAGGCCCGGGTCGAGCTTGGAGTGGACTTCGAGGCTGCAGGTGACCGACTTCTCGACCCGGTCGGGGATGTGGACCCGTAGAGCGGCTCCGATCGTGCCGTCGGCACCGGTGGTGGTGGAGCGCAGCCAGTCGCGCCAGGTGGTGACCTCGGTGGGGGTGGCCGACGCGAACGGATGGTGCCCGGCGGCCACCACCGCGGCTGGTGTGCGCACGAAGGCGTCGGTCACCGCGTCGAGAAAGGCGGTCATCGCCGAGCGCGGAGAGAAGATCTGGCGGGGAGAGGTTCCGGGCAACTCGACTGCGTGGGCGGCCGCGGGGAGGGCGGCGGCCAGGCGCTCGATGCGCTCGTGGTCGGCCGGGTCGAGAGGGCCGATCCGCCAGGTGTCGGTGCCGTTCGCGGCGATGGTGGGCAAAAGACGGCCCCTGGCGATGAGGTCGAGCGCCACGCGTGTGGCCACCGCCCAGGCTCGTACCGAGTCGGTGACCATGACCGCGGCGGGCAGCGAAGCCAACTCGTCGACCAACTGCCCGACCGGCACCAGCCGGACCGGGACGGACCGCGCCCGAACCTGCTTGCCGGCGGGCACGACGAGGTCGAGGCGGTGCTCGGTGTCGTTCGGGCCGACCGATGGACCCCACAGAGCGAGCGCGCCCCGCTGACCGTCGTCGGCCACGAACGTGGCTTCGAGGTCGGGGGCGATGCTAGGCATGGTCGAGAACCTATCGAGCCGGTGTGACAGCCCGGCTCGCCAAGCCCGGGAGGTCAGTCACGTGGCAGGAAACTCTGGTGCCGAAACCGCCATGCCGTACCGGCGCCTGGGCCGCTCTGGCCTTCAGGTCTCGGCCTTCTCGTTTGGCTCGTGGGTGACCTTCGGCGACCAGCTCGATACCGGGTTGGCCCGAGAGTGCCTGGAAGCGGCCCGCGAGCACGGGGTGAACTTCTTCGACAATGCCGAGTCCTACGCGGGCGGCGAGTCCGAACGGATCATGGGCCAGGCGCTCGCCGACCTCGGTTGGGATCGCAATTCCTATGTCGTCTCCACCAAGTTCTTCTGGGGCATCGATCGCGGCGTGGTCAACATGTCGAACACCTTGAACCGCAAGTACCTGGCGCAGGCGATCGACGGGTCGCTTGAGCGGTTCGGGCTCGACTTCATCGACCTCGTGTTCTGCCATCGCGCCGACCCCCACACGCCGATCGAGGAGACGGTGTGGGCGATGTCCGACATGATCGCGTCGGGCAAGGTCCTGTACTGGGGGACCTCCGAATGGCGGGCCGACGAGATCCGCGCCGCGTGGGAGATCGCCGAGCGGCACCACCTTCACAAGCCGGTGATGGAACAGCCGCAGTACCACCTGTTCGAGCGCCGCAAGGTCGAGCGCGAATACCGGCGTCTCTACGACGACATCGGGCTGGGCCTCACCACTTGGAGTCCCCTGGCTTCGGGCCTGCTCAGCGGCAAGTACGTCGACGGGGTACCCGAAGGGAGCCGGGCCACCCTGCCGGGCTACGAGTGGCTCCGCGATGCGGTCACCAACCCCGACCGCAATGCCAAGGTGCGCGAGCTGCGTTCGGTGGCCGAGCGCCTCGACTGCACCCTGTCGCAGCTCGCCATCGCGTGGTGCGCCGCCAACCCGCACGTCTCGACGGTGATCACTGGCGCCAGCACCCCCGACCAGGTGAACGAGAACATGGGCGCCAAACGCGTCCTCGACGCGCTCACCCCCGATCTCCTAGCTGAGATCGACCAGATCGTGGCCTGAAGCGTCGAGTGCGCCTCCTGCTCCGCCCCCTTGGGTGCGTGAGCTCGCCCTAGGCGCGAGCTGGGGCCCCCATGGCGCGAGCTGCGGCCCCCATGGTGCGAGCTGCGGCCCCCATGGCGCGAGCTGCGGCCGCCTTGGGGAAGTTCCCGATGCTATGCGGTCGTGAGCTTCCCCATGCACTGAGGGAGAGAGGGATGGAGGCGATGACGGCCGGGAGCGAGGGCGGGCTCAGGCCTTGCGGCTGGAGAGGGCTTGGTCGCGGTCGTCGGCCAGGCGGAGCGTCTCGGGGGAGACGGGGGCGGCGAGCAGGGCGGCGACGAGGTCGACCAGGTGCTCGACGAACAGGCGGTTGTCGGTGTGAGGTCCCGATACGGCCCGGCGGCCAAGTTCGGCGGAGCTGAAGCGGATGACGGTGAAGCGTCGGTGGAGGCGGACCGCCTCGGGATCGAGCAGGGGCTCGATCATCGCCCGCCAGCGTTGGATCGAGTCGCGGGTATCAGATGGGTCTGGGTCAGCGGTCTGGCGGGGACGGTCGGTCAGCTCGGCATTGATCTGGAGGTACTGAGGCCCGCCACTGGGATCGTCGAGTTTGGCGGCCAAGGGCCGCACCAGCGCTCCTGCGAGTGAACGCAGGTCGAGGGTGCCCGCCGCTTCGCAGTGGTCGAGCACGGCATGGCGACGTTCCTCGATGACCGGCCGGTGCTTGGCGACGATGGCCGCCACCACTCCCGCTCGGTCAGCGAAGTGGTACTGCACCGCCGAGGCGCTCTTGGCGCCGGCCTCACGGTTGATCTCGCGCAGGCTGACCGCGGCGATGCCGCGGGCGGCGAATAGGTCCTCGGCGGCGGAAATGATCCGGTCTCGCATTCGTCCAGTCTGCCACGCCGGCCCCTTGCCAGTACGATCGCACGCCTCTAGAGTGCGGTCGTACGACTAGCCACTAGGGGGCAGCCACATGGCGTGGGATTTCTCGACCGACCCGGAGTTTCAGGAGAAGCTCGACTGGGTCGCCGACTTCTGCAAGAACGAGATCGAGCCGCTCGACCTCGTGTTTCCGGGCGCAGCCCGTTCCCGCGACCCAAAGATGAAGGCTCTGGCCGACCCGCTCAAGCAGCAGGTCAAGGACCAAGGCCTGTGGGCGCTCTTCCTGGACGAGGACCTGGGCGGCCCTGGCTTCGGCCAGCTCAAGCTGGCGCTCATCAACGAGATTCTGGGCCGCTACGGCTCGGCCCCGTCGATCTTCGGTACCGCGGCACCCGACACCGGCAACATGGAGATCCTCGCGGCCTACGGCACCGAGGAGCAGAAGGACCGTTGGCTCTATGGCCTGATGAACCAGGAGCTGCGCTCGGCCTACTCGATGACTGAGCCCCAGGGCGGCTCCGACCCCGACCTGTTCGTCACCACGGCGGTGCGCGACGGCAACGAGTGGGTCATCAACGGCGAGAAGTGGTTCACCAGTGCCGGGGCCTTCGCCGACCTGCTGTTCGTCATGTGCAAGAACGGCATCTTCATCGTTCCCCGCGACACCCCGGGGGTCGAGATCATGCCCAACAGCCCCATCGCCCACAGCCACATCCGGTACAACGAGGTGCGGGTGCCGCTCGATCACCTGCTCGGCCCCGAGAACTCGGGCAAGGTGCTGGCCCAGCGTCGCCTCGGCGGCGGCCGCATCCACCACGCCATGCGCTCGATCGCCCAGTGCCACCGCGCCTTCGACATGATGTGCGAGCGGGCCCTCAGCCGCGAGTCGCACGGCAAGATCATCGGCGAGCACCAGATGGT
>CAZEFG010000073.1:0-9828 GCA_964511355.1 uncultured Iamiaceae bacterium | reverse complement strand
CCCTCGGCGCTCTGGACCACCAACGGGTCATAGAGAGCCATAGCCACTGTCACCCCTGAGCTGGCGAAGGTGCCGCTGCCTGGTAGCCAGCTCGGGGTCTCGCTTTCGAGCGCCACGATGATCGTTCCCCCGTACTGGGGTTCGCCCTCTTCTACCGCGGGCTCGGTGCCCTCGTCGGTAGTGCTGGTGGTGGAGTCGGGCTGCGCCTCACCTCCCCCACCGTCGTCGTCACCGCACGCGGCGACGAGTGAAGAAAGTACGGCAAGGGCTAGGAGACACCGCAGGGCGCGGTGAACGGAACGCTTCATGGGTTGACCCCCCCAGGTCTGTGAGTTTCGTCACAGTACCCGATTTGTTACCCGTGGTCACCGCGGTGTCGATCACCAGCGGTTGGGGTCCGCCCACATCGGGGTCAGCCGCTGGCGCGGGGCAGGGTCTCGGGATCGAGGGTCGCCCCATCGGACAGACCGAACTGCGCCAGTTGTCCTTGCGGGACTTCCAACGCCCAGCGGTAGGGCTCATCGGGGAAATAGGAGGGGCAGTCGACCGCGTCCGGACACGGCTCCATGTCGAGCACCGACACCGGTCGCCCCGAACTGTCGATGAAGGCGATGGTGAGCGGCATGTGAGTGTTGGCCATCCAGAACGACCCGGTGGTGTCCTCGGCGAAGGCGAAGATCATCCCCGCATGGCCCCCGGTGTCGGGCACCCCCGACAAGCCCCGCTGGCGTAGATCGTTGGTGTCGGCCACCAGCACGCATTGCACCAGCACCCCGGCGGCGTCGTTGATGGCGATCGGCGCGGTGGTGAAACCCTCGAACTGCTCGCCAGCAGGCGCGCAACTGACTCCGCTCCCTGCGTCGCCCCCGCTGTCAGGCGCGCTGGTGCCGGCGGCGTTGTCGTTGGTCTCGTCGGCAAAGTGAGGCCGCTCCCCCGTGGGGACACACCCCCCGGCCACCACCAAACCCACGACCGCCAAGGTCACCAGAGCCCGGGCCAAGCGGCGCGCAGGCGTCGACCGAGTCGGGGTCACGGTCATCGAACGGCTCGGCATGACGGTGGGATGGAGTGGGCTCACCCCCCGATGCTGCCACCTCCGTAGAGACCCAGCGCATCGGCTTCGTCGGAGGCCATGTGGTAGCTCTCGCCATCGGACGGGAAGGCCCCCTGGCGAACGTCGGCGGCATAGGCCGAGAGCCCTTCGACCCCAGCGGTCTTCAGGTCGGCGTAGCGACGCACGAACTTGGGGGTGATGCGGTCTTCGATGCCCAACACGTCGTGGAACACCAACACCTGGCCGTCGCATCCGGAGCCGGCACCGATACCGATGGTGGGCACGTCGACCGAGCTGGTGACGAGGGCCGCCACGTTGTCGGGGATGCCTTCGAGCACGATGGCGAAACACCCTGCCGCCGCCAACGCCTTGGCGTCAGCGACCAGACCCAGGGCGGCCTCGCTGGTCTTGCCCTGCACCTTGAACCCGCCCATCTGGTGCATCGACTGGGGCGTTAGGCCGATGTGACCCATCACGGGGATCTCGGCGTCGACGATGGCTTCGATGTGAGCTACTCGCTTGGCTCCACCTTCGAGCTTCACCGCCTGGGCTCCGGCCCTGATGAGCGCGGCGCTGTTGCGGACGGTCTCGTCGATCCCGAGGTGGTAGCTCATCCAGGGCAGGTCGGCCACGATGAGCGATGAAGGCTTGGCGCGGGCGACCGCCGCGGTGTGATGCGCCATGTCGTCGACGCTCACCTGCAGCGTGTCGTCATAGCCGAGTACGACCATGGCCACCGAGTCGCCGACCAGGATGATGTCGATGCCGGCCTCTGACGCCATGCGGGCTGACGGCGCGTCGTAGGCGGTGACCATCACCAACGGATCGGCTCCGCTGCGGACCTTGCGTGCCCGAACCTGGGGTGCGGTAAGTGCGCTCATGTTGAGCCTCCTTGTGTCCCGTCCAACGCCCCTCGGCTGTCGGCGGTATCTACACGCTACCCATCAATGACCGAATGAGCCCAGCTCGCCGAGCGATATTCTCGGCGGCGGTTCAGGAGGCGTCGAGCTGGTCGAGGAAGCCCACGATCGCCTCACGAAACTCCGGGTTGCCGACCACGCCGAGGTGATCGCCCGCCAACCCGACGAAGCGGGCATTGGGGAGCCCTTCGACCAGGCGGTCGACCCCGGCCACGAGAGGGTCGTTGTCGCCGGCCAGCACCAGGGTCGGACAGGTGACGCCGTCGAGCGAATCGACGTGGTGAGCGCTGGCCCGTACCACCGCGGCCAGCGCCAGACGGTCGGCTCCGGTGGCATCGGCCAACATCCGAAAGCCGGCCCCGGCCGGGTTGTCGGTGGGCGGCTCCTCGGCTTCGAGCGCCCCCGCCACCAACTCGACCGGGATGGGCGGCCCGATCCGGTCCTGGCCGGGAAGCGCCCCCGCCCCGATCCCGCCGATCACCAGCGACCGAAGACGCGAGTCTCGGGTCGCGGTCTCGAGCGACACGAACCCACCCATCGAGTAGCCGACCAGGTCGACCTCGGTCAGCTTCAGGTGGTCGAACAACCCCGACAGGTCGCGAGCCATGGCCGGCGAGTTGTAGGCCTCGGGATCGTGAGGCTTGTCGGACTGACCGTGACCACGAGCATCGATCGACACCACCCGCCGTCCGGTGGCCAACAACGCGTCGAGCACCTTGGTCCGTCGCCAGTTCGAGCTGGAGTCGGCGGCGAAACCGTGGTGCAACACCACCGGCGGGCGCTCGGAGTCACCCGCGTGGTCGTCGTAGGCGATCTCGACCCCGTCGAAAGAAACGAACCTGTGCACCCACGTCCCCCTCGACGTCGCCGTGTAGCCCCAACCCGGGCGAGCACACCCTAGTGGTGAGGCCATCACCTGGTTGGGTACTCGGCCTTGCCTATTTGTTCAGCCTTCGCTCCCGGAATCCGCTGCCGTCGTGGACGTTGAGGTCGCGGAGGGTGCCGTCGTCGAGGTACTCGAGGTCGGAGGAGCATCCGGGTCGGTGGTTGTCGTCGTGTCGCCGGGATCGCTGGGTTCGACCGTGCCCGCCATGTCGGTCGTGGTCGTGGATTCGGGATCGGTGGTGTCGGTGGGGTCGACGGTGATCGGCGGGCACAGCTCTTCGGGGGTGTCGGGATCGGTGGTGTCGGTCGAGTCGACCGGACAGTTCGGCTCGACGGTGGTGGACGTGCCCTGCGAAACCGAAACTGCCGGGAAGGTGCAGGGCTCACGGCCGTCGGTGGCGCGGCTCATGAAACCCGACCAGATCTGGGCTGGGAACGAACCCCCGGTGACCGAGATCCCCCTGAAGTTCGACATGAACCGAGGGTTGCCGTCGGCATCAGGAGTCGGGTAGCCCATCCAGACCGCGGTGGAGATGTCGCAGGTGTAGCCCACGAACCAGGCGTCGCGGTTGTTGGTGGTCGTCCCGGTCTTGCCGGCCACGTACTGGCCAGGCACCGCCGCTCCCCGACCGGTGCCTGCGTTCACCACGCCCTCGAGAGCGAAGGTGACCTGGTCGGCTACCTGAGGCGACAAGGCTCGACTGGAGCTGGCGTCGGGTACCCACAGGGTGCGCCCGGACGCGTCGGTGACCCTCACGATCGTGGTCGGGTTGGTGCGCAGCCCGCTGTCTCTCAAGGTGGAGTAGGCGACGGCCATGTCGAGCACCGAGACCTCGCCCGCCCCCAGCACCACCGACGGCACATCGGGCAGCTCGTGGGTGATGCCCATGGTCGTGGCCGTGTCGTTCACGGACGCCGCGCCCAACTCGAGCATGAGGTTGGCGTACCCGGTGTTGGACGACACCCGCATGGCGTCGAGCAGGCTCCACTGGCCGGTGGGCGAGCCGCCGCCGGTGACCCGCCAGTCGTTGCCGTTGTCGGCGCCCTCGAACACCGCTGACGACGGGGCAGCGACGGTGTCGCTCAGCCCCCACCCCTCGACCAGGGCGGTGGCCAGGGCGAAGGGCTTGAAGGCCGAGCCGGGACCCCGCCCCGAGCCGCCGCCGGCGCGCCCGAGGGCCAGGTTGACCTGCGAGTTCGAGAAGTCGGTGCCCCCCACCAAGGCGACCACCCGGTTCTGGTCATCGAGGGATACCAGGGCTGCCGCCGGTTCGTCCGGGTTGTTGGGATCGAGCACTCCGGTGACCGATTCGTAGGCGGCGCGCTGCAGGTCGAGGTCGATGGTGGTGTACACCCGCAACCCGCCCCCGTAGACCGCGGCCGCTCCCAGTTCGGCGATGAGCTGTTGGCGAACGTGGTCGACGAAGTACTCGGTCCCGAACTCCGCCCCGCGCACCGTACCCAGGCCCTCGCGACTCGCCCGAGGAAGCACCATCTCGGCTACCGGCACCGAGTTGGCGGCATCCATCTCGTCCTGGGTGATGTGGCCGTCGGCAACCATGCGCACCAGGGCGTTGTTGCGCCGTCGGTCGGCTTCGGCGGGATGACGCGTCGGCTCGGCCGACTCCGGTGCCCGGATCAGGCCGGCAAAGAACGCCGCCTCGGATAGCTCGATGTCCTCGACCGACTTACCGAAGTACGCCCGCGACGCCGCCTCGACGCCGTAGGCACCCCGTCCGAAGTAGATGGTGTTGAGATAGCGCTCGAGAATCTCCTCTTTGCCGAGCTCGCGTTCGAGCTTGACGGCCAGGGCGGCCTCCCGCAGCTTGCGCATCAGGGTGCGGTCGTCGGTGAGGTACACGTTCTTGACGTACTGCTGGGTGATGGTCGAGCCGCCCTGGGCGATGGTCTGGTGGCGGATGTCGGTCCACAACGCCCGGGCGATGCTCACGGGATCGAGCCCCGAGTGCGAGAAGAAGTTGCGGTCCTCCTGGGCGAGCACCGCATCGATGAGCACATCGGGAACCTGGTCGAGGGTCACCAGGGTGCGGACCTGGTCGCCGCTCAGCGAGGCGATGGCGTTGTCGGACGTGCAGTTGTCGGTGACATCGGCGGCGCAGACATAGGTGGTCTGCAACAACACCTCGGCCTCGGGGAGCTCGACCTGGGACACCACCCAGCCGGCGCCGGCCACCAATGCCAACCCCGCCAGGCCCATCAGGAAGAAGAAGCGCCGCCATCGCCAGAACACGCTTCGCTTGCGCTGACGTTGAGGCGTGTCGCGGCCGAGGAGCCGGTCGAGGATCAAGCGCGGCCACCGAGGATGAAGGTGCGGGCGAGGTGGTTCCACCAACACGCCGGGCACACCTCGACCACGTAGCAGGTGAAATCACCGCCCCGGCGCGCCTGGCGGGCGAAGGTCCGCATCTCGGAGCGGGTGGTGATGCAGCGACCGTGCGCCGGTAGCCGCGGCCCGAACACATACGACACCAGAACCACGTTGGCCTCGGCACAGATCGGGCACTCGAGCTTGGTGGGCTCGGCCACCTGAGTGGCGGCACGGCGCAGCTCAGGGTGGGCGTCGCAGACGTCGTGGCGGTCGAGCCGGCCGCGGCGGTACGAGTCGATCACCGACTGGCGGGCCAGTCGATAGTCGATCGTTCCCTGAGCCTGATCGGAACCGTTGACGGCGTGGGGTGAGAAACCCATGACCGATGAGGCTACCGAGCCAACCTCCGGTCGGGAAGGGCGACTCCCGTCACCGGCCATCCACGCTCGTGCCCCGACGGGACGCCACACTGAGGGAGCGATGAACACCGGACCGCACCCCGTCAGCTTCCCCATCGGTGCCGACCTGCCCGACGACCGGGTCGAGTACGGCCCCGACATCGTCGACGAGACCCAGCTCCGCCTCCTGGGCGACCTCTCCGGCAAGCGCGTTCTCCAGCTCGGTAGCTACGACGGCCGTATCGCCCTGGCGCTGCACCGCCGCGGGGCCAAGGTCATCGCGGTGGAGCCCTCTCCCGAGCGGGTCGCTGCGTCGCGTTGGGCCTTCGACCGCGCCGATGCCCGCCTCGAACTGCTCAGCACCGATCTGGCCGACCTCGCTGCGGTGAGGGCCGACTCCATCGACCTGGCCGTGAGCATCTACGCCCTGGCCGGGGTCGACGATCTTGGTCGGGTGTTTCGCCAGGTGCACCGGGTGCTGCGCCAGGAAGCGCCGCTGGTGTTCTCCCTCCCCCATCCCGCCTTCGCCATGATCGATCCCACCGGCGACGAACCTCTGCGGGTGCGTCGGTCGTACTGGGACGACGCCCCTCGTCACTGGCAGGTGGGCGACAGCGCCAACCCGACCGGACCGACGACAGGACCGGCCGAGGGTGACCAGGCCGGGGTCGACCACACCCACACCATCGCCCACCTGTTCACGCAGCTCTCCCGCACGAACTTCCGGGTCGACACCCTGCTCGAACCCGAACCCGACCCTCAAGCCGTCCGCTCCCGACTCTGGAACGACACCATGCGCTGGGTGCCATCTACCCTGATCATCCGGGCCAAGAAGCAGGGCATCTAGGACCCGAAGCCGACCACCAGAGGTTGGGCGGCCGGCAGTACCCAGGGGACCAGCCACCGAGGGGGATCATGCGAGCGACCGTGCTCAACGGGCCGGGCGACGTGAGCATCGAGAGCGTCGACGACCCGACGCTCATCGACAACGCGTCGATCATCGTGGCCGTGACCCACACCGCCATCTGTGGCTCCGACCTGCACTTCTACCACGGGGTCCAGGGCGGGCCCGGCATCCATCTCGGACATGAGTTCGTCGGCACCGTGGTCGAAGCCGGCGACGAGGTCCGGCGGGTGCGGGTCGGCGACCGGGTACTCGTGTCGGGGGTCATCGGATGCGGGCAGTGCCGTTGGTGTGTAGCTGGCGAACCGGTTCGGTGCGTGGTCGGTCCGCGGGTCTTCGGCACCACTGCCGAGCTCGCGGGTGGCCAGGCCGAGCTGGTGGCGGTGCCGGCGGCTGATACCTCCGCCATCCCCATTCCCGAGTCGATCACCCCCGAACAAGCGGTGCTGCTCACCGACATCTTGCCCACCGGCTGGTTCGGGGCGACCAACGCCGGGGTCCAACCCGGTGAAACGGTGGCCGTGATCGGACTCGGTCCGGTCGGGATCTTCGCCCTCCAGAGCGCCATGGTCATGGGCGCGGCACGAGTACTGGCGGTCGACACCGTCCCTTCACGGCTGGCCCGCGCCGAGGCGTTGGGCGCCGAGCCGATCGACGCTCGCAACGGCACTCCCCTGGCCATCCACGAGCTGACCGCGGGCCGAGGGGCCGACCGCACCATCGAGGCGGTGGGAATCGACCAGACCATCACCGACGCCATCTACTCGACGCGCGCCGGTGGCACCGTTTCGGTCATCGGGGCCAACCTCGGTGCCACCTATCCGTTCCCGCTGGGGCTGGCCTTCCTCCGCGACCTCACCTTCCGCATCGGCCTGTGCTCGGTGCAACGGACCTGGCCGCAGCTGATTCCGTTGGTGGAGTCCGGTCGGATCCGGCCCGAGGAGGTCGTGACCCACCGCATGGGCCTGTCGGAGGTGGCCGATGCGTACCGCCTGTTCGATTCGAGAGTCGACGGGGTCCTCAAGATTCTCCTCGACCCCACCCGCTAACCCGTCGCGCGGCCACCCACTAGTCAGCCGAAAAGAGGGTGGGGTGCGGCGGATCGAAGATCTGGGAGGCGTCGATCGAAGTTCGGGTACTGCGGATCCGTTGATACTCGACGGCGAGATCGTCGGCCGCGACGTAGAACGTGCCCCTCTTCTCACCCTTCTTTACGAGCAAGCCGCCGGCCACAAGGGCTCGGAGATCGTTGGTGGCCGTCTGGTTCGCAACATCGACACCGCTCGACTTCAGGGCCGCGCGATACGAGCTGTTGCGCAGACGCATGCCGATGGCGGCGTCGAACAGCGCTTCGAGCGACCGCTCGGGCAAGCCTCGCTCGGAGACGAGCGCCTCCAACCGGGCCCAGAGACGCTCAGATTCGCGCACTCGGCGCACCACGCTGGCGGCCTGGATGTAGTGGGCGGTGAGGCAGTAGCGCACCCACGGCCGGGCATCGAGATGGGGGTTCCACTGACCCTGGCCGACATCTCGCAACACTGCGTAGTACGAGGCGGTGTTACGGCCGAGATACTCCTCGATGCTGTTGAACTCGGGTACGAGGATGCCCTCTCGGGCGAGGACAAGCGTTTGCAGACATCGAGACATCCGGCCGTTGCCGTCACGGAACGGGTGGATCATCACCAGGTTCAGGTGGGCCATAGCGGCGCGGATCATCACCGGCGTTCCGTTGTCGGTTTGGAGACTGGCGACCAACTCCTCCACCAACGCCGGGACCAACTCTTGATCGGGACCCTCGTAGACGATGTCACCGGAGATCTCGTTGCGGATCCAGATCCCTCGCGGCCGCCACAGCCCTGGCGAGGCATCGAGGTCGTACTCGGTCATCATGAAGTGGAGGCTGCGGAGAAGCCCTGATGAGTAGACGAAGTGCTCATCCTGGCTGAGCTGGATCACATAGGTGAGTGCCCGGCGATAGCTGCTGACCGCTCGCCAATCCTCGTCTTGGGAGTCCTGGGGCTCGGAGCCGTCGAGCGCAGCGACCGCCTCTTCGACCGACACGTTGAAGCCTTCGATGCTGTTCGAGCCCTGGATCGCCCGTGCGGCCAGAACGCGCCGAACCGGACCCACCCATCGGCGAGGTTCGGCCAGGTAATACCGCAGATCTCTGCGCATCTCCTCGATACGCCCAAGGGCGGCTTCTTCTTCGGCACCTACCGAAGGCGTGTCGTAGACCATGGCCCTCTCCCCCTCACGTATCGATGATTATCTAATTCGTACCTTCACCCCTGCTGAAACTATCAATAAGCGGCTGGAAAGCCACGATAAATCAACTCCAAGAGCGAACCCCGTCCCGTTCGCGGAGTCCGCCTCGCCATGGCCGCCTCGGTCTTGCGGGGCTTTCGGCGGTCTTGCGGGGCTTTCGGCGGCACGAAACGGCCAGAAGTGGTTGTTTCGCGCCCTGAAAAGCGAGCGGAGTGAAGGCCGCGGGGTGAAGCGAGCGGGGTGAAGGGCGGACGGGCGGTCAAGGTGAGCCGGGCGCTCAGGCCTGGCGGGTGGACCACCAGTCGGTGAGGCGTCGCCGCGCTTCGTCCTCGCCAAGGGGACCCTCCTCCAACCGGAGCTCGAGAAGGAAGTCCATGGCCTGGCCGACCTCGGGTCCGGGCTTGATGCCGAGGAGATCCATGACCTGGCGACCGTCGAGATCAGGACGGATTGCCGCCAACTCCTCCTGGTCCCGCAGTTCGTCGATGCGAGCCTCGAGCTCATCCATGCGGGCGGCCAGGGTTCGGGCCTTGCGCTCGTTGCGGGTCGTGCAGTCACAGCGGGTCAGCTCGATGAGGCGATCGAGCTGATCGCCGGCGTCGCGGACGAAACGTCGAACCGCCGAGTCGGTCCAGCCCATCTTGTAGGTGTGGAACCTCAGGTGGAGATCGACCAGACGGGTGACTGCCTCGATGTCGTCGTTGGAGTACCGCAGGGCAGTCATCCGTTTGCGGGCCATGCGGGCCCCCACGACCTCGTGATGATGGAACGACACTCCGTTGGGGCCGATCGACCGGGTACGGGGCTTGCCGATGTCGTGCAAAAGAGCCGCCAGACGAACCAACCGTTCGGGCTGGGTCTTGGCGGTTACGGCGATCGAGTGGGCCAGCACGTCCTTGTGGCGGTGGATGGGGTCCTGTTCCAACTTCATCGCCCCGAGCTCGGGTAGGAAGTGGTCGGCCAGGCCGGTGTCGACCAGGAACCACAGACCCGCCGAGGGATCGTCGACCACCAGCAACTTGTCGAGTTCGTCACGGATGCGCTCGGCCGACACGATGTCGATGCGGTCGGCC
>CAZEFG010000072.1:0-9940 GCA_964511355.1 uncultured Iamiaceae bacterium | reverse complement strand
GACACCGCGGAGGCCGATGTCGCCCGCTCTGTGGGTCCCAAGGACGCCGCCCGGTTCGAGGCTCGTCTCAAGGATGCTGCCAGAGCCTATGAGGGCGAACGGTACGGCGACGCCCGCAAGATCCTGGTTCCCCTCGCTGAGCGGATGCCGGCCAACGCCGCCGTGCGCGAGCTGCTCGGGCTCACCTACTACCGGCTGGGCCGCTGGAAGGAGGCGATCGCCGAGCTCGAGACGTTCCGTACCCTTGAAAGTTCCACCGAGCAGCATCCCGTCCTGGCCGACTGCTACCGGGCGTTGAAGCGGTGGGCCGATGCCGACGCGTTGTGGGACGAGTTGAAGGCAGTTTCCCCGAGCGCAGAGCTGGTGACCGAGGGCCGCATCGTGGCGGCGGGGTCGCTGGCTGACCGCAACCGGCTCCCCGAGGCGATCGAGCTGCTCGACAAGGGATTTCGCTTCCCCAAACAGCCCCGGGCCTATCATTTGCGGCGCGCCTACGCCTTGGCTGACCTCAAGGAAAGGGCGGGAGAACTGCCCCAGGCTCGATCCATCTTCCAGCGGATCGCCGCGCTCGACCCTGACTTCGGCGATGTCGAAGACCGGGTCCGAGCCCTTCGTTGAGGTCGACGCGATGTTTCGCGCCGTGCAGCTTCGGCGAGAAAACGGATCGGTACGCCCGGTCCTGGCGTCACTGAGCGACGCCGACCTCGACCCGGGCGAGGTGACCGTCGATGTCGAGTACTCGACGCTGAACTTCAAGGACGGCCTGGCCTATGCCGGTCGACCCGGAATCGTCCGCGAGTATCCGATCGTGCCGGGGGTCGATCTGGCGGGCGTGGTCGCGAGCAGCTCTGACCCTCGCTACGCGCCGGGTGACCGGGTGGTGGTCAACGGTTGCCGAATGGGCGAACACCACGACGGCGGCCACGCCGAAAGAGCCCGGGTCCCCGGCGATTGGGTCGTCCGGCTACCCGACGGCGTCGACACCAGGACGGCGATGGCCGTGGGCACGGCGGGGCTCACCTCGATGCTGTGCGTTATGGCGCTCGAACGCCATGGTCTCTCCCCTGATCGCGGCCTCGTGGTGGTCACCGGGTCCTCGGGCGGGGTGGGCAGCCTCGCCGTCAGCCTGCTCGCCGGCCGGGACTTTGAGGTTGCGGCTGTGACCGGTCGGCCGGAAGAGGCCGAGTACCTCCGCCGCTTGGGGGCCACCGAGATCGTCGATCGCCAGGAGTTGGCGAACCCGCCGAAGGCCCTCGAATCCCAGCGCTGGGCCGGCGGCGTCGACGCGGTGGGTAGCGTCATCCTCGCCAATGTCTTGGCCCGGATCTCTTACGGAGGCGTGGTGGCGGCCTGTGGCAATGCCCAGGGCATGGACCTACCCGCCTCGGTAGCCCCGTTCATCCTGCGAGCGGTCTCCCTGGTCGGGGTCGAATCGGTGGTGGTGCCGCACGAGCTTCGTCTGGAGGCATGGAACCACCTGGCGGTTGAACTCGACCGTGAGATCCTGGTCGACATGGTCACCGAGGTGGGACTCGCCGAGCTGCCCAAGTTGGCCCATGAGATCGTCGAGGGCCGCGTCAGGGGCAGGGTGGTGGTGAACGTCAGGCGCTGATGTCCTCGACGGACTCGAACACTGAACGCGCCGCGTCGGCAATCGTTGCCACATGCGGGGGCGCGAGCATCGTGTAGTGGTCGCCGCCTACCTGGCGGACCTCGAGGTCGGGCAGCCACCGTCGGCACCGCTCTATGAGGTCGGTTCGTCCCTCGATGTGGATCAGGGTGGCCGGGAAATCCACCACGACCAGCGGGTGGGTGCGGTTGGCCTGGCTCAGGATCTGGCGAAAGGCGTCGTAGCGCGCTACCTCGTTGCGGGGAGCACCTGGGCGACGGGCGATGATCCGTCGGCGGATCGACCGAGGGATGGCCTGGAGGTTTTCGCGTAGCGAACGGTCGGCGACCCTCGACGCCAATGATTCGACTGCACCGCCGCTCGGCCCGGGTGCGGTGTCGAGCATGATCAGGTGCACCCGGTGGCCGCGCGCGTGCAGGCGCTGCGCGAGTTCGAAGGCAGTTGTAGCGCCCGCCGAGTAGCCACCGATCACCACGGGGTCGCCCGCTTCGATCCGGGGCAGGACCTCGTTCATGGCGTTACCGACGATCGCGTCCATGGTGCGGTCGACCTCGGTGCCTTGGTGGAGGCCCCGGGGCTCGATGGCCACGATCGGCCGCTCGCTCCCCAGAGCCTCCGACAGTGAACGGAAGGCAAGAGCGCTGCCGCCGCCGCCGGGGATCAGGAACAAGGGTCGCCGGCGGCCTTCGGCGTTCAGGACCACCGCGCTCGACGGGCTCGACACCCTCGATTCGGCCACGACCTTGGTCACCGCGGCGGGCGTGCGGTGCTGGAGCAGGACGGTCGGGGCGATGGTGCCCAAGCCGGCGCTCGCGACCATCGTGCAGAACTCGACCGCCCCAAGTGAGTCGAGCCCGAGTTGCCAGATGTCGTCGTCAGGCCCGATCCGATCGAGGTCGAGAACTCGTCCGAGGTGGTCGGTCACCCAGGTCTCCAGGCCAGGCTGGGGTGGCCGGTAGTCGGTCGACCGCCACGGATCAGCGTCGCCAGCGAGAAGTGCCGCTCGGTCGACCTTGGCCCGCTCGTTGATCGGTAAGGCAGGGTGCTTCACCAGAATGCGGGGGACCAGCTGCGAAGGAAGAGTTTGATCGAGGGCGGCCCGGACCTGTTCGGGACGCAGATCGGGGTCATCGGTGACCACGTGCCCGACCAGCCGCTGCTTGCCGGACGGGCCGGTGTGCACCAGGACACTGGCCGCGGCGATGCCGGGGATGGCTCGCAGCGCTCGCTCGGCTTCGGCTGGCTCGACCCGGAACCCGTTGATCTTGACCATGTCGTCGACGCGGCCGCGGTGGTAGTACAGGCCGTCGTCGCCCAGCTGGAGCATGTCGCCGCTGCGCCACCACGTGGTTCCGGATTCGACGACGTATCGCTGCCGGGTCAGGTCGGGGTCGTCGAAGTATCCGAGGGATTCGGGGTTGGCGACCACGAGTTCGCCGATGGACGGGTCGTCGTCGAGAGGGTCGAGCCGGATCTCGATGTCGCCGACGGGTGTTCCGAGGGGAAGGGGACCGGCGCCGACGGGGTGATCGGGCCCGATGCCGTAACGCATCACCTGGCCCACCTCCGAGGCAGCCAAGGCGCTGGTGATGGTGAGCTCGGGCGAGGCCAGAGCCCGCAACGGGGGGACGAGGTCCCACCAGGCCGGCTGGCCGCCCATCGTTATGGATCGCAGTTGGGGCAACAGCCGCCGACCCCCGCTGTGGCGCAGGATGGTCGACGCGATGGCGGTCCCGAAGCTCGACGCCCCGATGTCGTTCTCGTCGAGCCACCGCAACAGGTCGGCGACATCGAGCGCCGCCGGATCGGCGATGTGCAGGGAGTCGCCCTGGCCGATGGAACCCAGGCGCAAGATGCCGGCCATGAAACTGAACGGTCGGAGCTGGGCGACTCGGGTCGTTGCGGCGTCGGAGGCGCCTTCGCGTGGTCGGCTTCGGGCGAGCGCCTTCCACCTGCGAACAACCCCCTTGGGTTGGCCCGATGAGCCCGATGTGAATACCAGCAAACCGGCCCCGTCGGGGTCGATCGGCTGAGGCTCGACTCGCAACGGAGTGCGGGCCTCGACCGGAATGGCGCTCACCCCGACGGGGAGCGAAGCCTTCATCGAAGGCTTGGTGATCACCGCCCGGTCGGGCCGGCCGAGGCGTTCGAACAGCTCAGCGATGCGCAGAGGGGGCATCGTCGACTCGATCGGGGTGAAGGGGACACCCGCTCGGACGCTGGCCATCAAGGCGACCACCGACTCTGCGGAGCGATCCACCACGATCGGCATCCACCGAGATCCGGTGGCGGTCGCGTCGGGGGGCTCCAGGCGGGCCGCCAAGGCAGCCGCCATGTCCTCGAGTTCGGCGAAGGTGAGAGTACGGCGCTCGTCGGCAACGGCCAGGTCGTCTGGACGGCTGACGGCGAGGGACTTCAGGCTCTCGGCGAGCGGCGATGGAGCCGCACCCGCCGTGGGAGGGAAGGGGCGATGAGGGCTCGGCGGCATGCGATTACAGTACGTCAACGCCCCAACCAGAGCGGATGCATCGAGCCGCCTGGCGGGGACCGAATATCGGTCGTTTTCCCGCGATGTCTGCCCAGGAGTTCCGATGCGGTTCAGCTCTGCCCACGCCCGGCGGCGTTTGTTGGTCGTCGCTGTGCTCACGACCGTCGCCATGGTGGTCGGCGCCTGCGGGAGCGGCTCCTCGCCCGAGTCTTCCCTCTCCAACATGGTCGACCCCGAGCACACCAGCGGTGATGTCGATACGAGCGATGTCCGTCTTCAGGTAGGCGTCTCAGCTCAGGCGGCCGGACTGCGCGCAACGCTCGCCGAGGCCTCCGGAGCGTTCGAAGGTACCGAGTACGAGATCGAGTGGAGCGAGTGGGAGACCACGACCTCTTCGTTGGAGGCATTGAGCGCCGGGGCCATCGACATCGCCTTGGCCCAACAGACCGCCGGATTGGTGCTTCGCCAAGGTAACGCCACCGAAGAGTGGACAGCCGAGACGATGCCCTTCGTGGTGGTCAGCGCTGAGATAGGCCCGGCCGATCCCGGATTCCAGCTTCTGGTGGCACCGGGGTCCGAGTTCGAGTCGATCACCGATCTGAAGGGCGAGCGCATCGCGTTCTCGCCCGGCTCCCAGGGGCACTACTACCTCATCCGTGTGATCGACGAGGCCGGGCTGACGCCTGAGGACTTCGACCTGATCGAGTTGAATCCCAGTGAAGGTCGGGCGGCGTTCATTGGGGGTTCGGTGTCGGCCATGATCGCCGGTTATCGAAATGCTCAGCGGCTCTTCAACGACGATGCGGCCCGTTCGATCGGATCCAGTGGCGACCTGTTCGATGCCCTTCAGCTGGCGGTGGTGCGCCAGGGCGTGCTCGATGATCCAGCCAAGGCCGCCGCCATCGCGGACCTGTTGACGCGGGTGCAAGACAACCACCGATGGCACAGCGAGAACATCCCCGCGGTCGCCCAGATGCACGAGGACCTCCGTCAGCTGGGTGAAGACGAAGCGCTGGCCAGCGCCGCAACGGAATGGAACCAGCGGGTCCCGATCGACGACGAGGTAATAGCCGCTCTACAGAGACAGGCCGATGTGTTCCACGACGTCGGGGTGATCCCCACCCGCATCGATGTGGCCATCATCTTCGACCGCCGATTCAACAACGATGTCACTGCCGGTGGAGTGCTCGGTGCCGGGGACAACGACCAGGCTGAGGACCAAGACCAGGATGAAGGCCGGTGACGTGACCACGTCGCCGCTCACCGAGGCAACCCAGCCTGGGTCACAGCGTCAGCCCTCGCTGACGGTCCCCGACGAGACACGCATTCCCGACCCCACCCGCCCGCGTTCGTCTCGTCGAGTGGCCGCTCTTCGTCGCATCACCGACGGCCGCGGCAAACCGCACCGGCGGATCGTCCGCTCGCTGCGCCGGCTGTTGGGGCCGTTGGCCCTGGTGCTCGGTTGGTGGGTGGCTACGGCAACGGGATGGGCGAGCGAAAAGGTGCTTCCCCGTCCGATCGACGTCGCTTCGCTCGGGATCGACATGATTCGTTCGGGTCAGCTCCAGGATGCGCTGGCCGCCTCAGGGCAGCGGGTCGGGACGGGGCTGGTCATCGGTATCAGCGCCGGGCTGCTGATCGCGGCAGTGGCGGGATTGACCCGACTCGGCGAGGACATGGTCGACTCCACCATGCAGGTGTTGAAGGCCATACCGAACATCTCTCTGGCTCCTCTGCTCATCATCTGGTTGGGCATCGACGAGGCACCCAAGATCGTGCTCATCGCCCTCAGCACCTCGATGCCGATCTACATGAACACCTACGGCGCTATCCGCGGCCTCGACTCCCGCTTGGTCGACACCGCTCGAACACTTGGCCTGCATCGTTTCGGACTTCTACGCCACGTGGTCATCCCGGGAGCGGTTCCCGGGTTCGTGGTGGGGTTACGGATGAGCGTGGCCACAGCGTGGATCGCTTTGGTCTTCGCCGAACAGATAAATGCCCAGCGGGGCTTGGGCAAGCTGATGTCACAGGCACGCGAGGGCTTTCACCTCGAGCTGATGGTCCTGATCATCGTGGTGTACGCCGTGGTGGGTTTGGCCTCCTATGGTCTGGTGCGCATGTTGGAGCGGCGTCTGCTGGTGTGGCGTCGGGGGTTCGAGGGCGAGTGACGACCACCCCCGGGAGCTCACTCGGGTCGAACAATGGCGGTGCCACCGGCCTGCGCCTGAGCGGCGTATCTCGACGGTTCGGCGATCGCCTGGTGCTCAACAGAATCGACTTGGAGGTGCACACATCACAATTCGTGGCGCTACTCGGGCACAGTGGGTGTGGAAAGAGCACGCTGCTACGGATCGTCGCTGGTCTTGATCCCGAAGTCGAAGGCGAGGTGCTGGCACCCGAACGTAGGGCGGTCGTCTTTCAGGACCCGTCACTGCTGCCGTGGAAGCGGGTACGCGACAACGTGGCGTTGGGTCTCAAAGGACCTGACCCGGCCGGCCGCACCGCCCGCATGCTCGGTGAGGTCGGCCTCGCCAGCCATGCCCGGGCGTGGCCGTTGACGCTGTCGGGGGGCGAGGCCCAGCGGGTCGCCCTGGCCCGGGCACTGATCCGCGATCCCGAGCTGTTGCTGCTGGACGAGCCGTTCGGTGCTCTCGACGCCTTGACCCGTATCAAAATGCACCAGCTGTTGACCGACATGTGTGCCAAGTACCGTCCCACCGTCTTGTTCGTCACCCACGATGTCGAGGAAGCCCTCCTCCTGGCTGACCGGGTGGTGGTGCTCGACCAGGGCCAGTTCATTCTCGATGTCGCCGTCGACCTCGACCCGCCTCGGAAACGGACCTCGGCTCAGTTTCAGGCGATTCGAGGCGAGATCCTCTCGTCTTTGGGAGTCGGCGACCACTGAGCCGGGCCGACCGAGGGGTTGTCCCTCCGCGGTCCCGGCCCGCGCCAAGCGGGGTTGTCACACCCCCTGGTTACGCTCGGAGTCACTTCCCCCTTCACCAGCTGCCCATCACCAGATACCTATCGGGCCACCTGAAGGGATCCATTTCAATGACCAACTCCGCTCCTGCTCGAACCTCTCGCCTAGGTAGCCGCTCCAGCAGCCCCGAGACCGCCGACCACAACTTGGCGGTGGTTCTCGGGCGTCTGTCCAGCGATCCCGCCGAACGAGTCCTGCCATCCGGTACCCGTCTCACCAACTACGAAGTAACCGTCTCATCCGCCGATGGCCCCGCCGAGACCGTACCGGTCGTCCTATTCGATGTGCTTGGCCCGAAGGTGGCGGCAGGCGATGGTGTGCTCGTCGTGGGGCGGGTCCGACGCAGGTTCTTCCGATCAGGAGGGGTCACCGTCAGCCGCACCGAGGTGGTGGCCGACCATGTCGTACCGCGCCGTCGTCGATCCGCGGTCCACCGCGACCTGGCCCGAATCGCCGGCGAACTGGGCGGCCTCGGTTGATCATGTCGCCTGTTCCGGGAGCGGACGATCTGGACGGGGCGACCCGCATCGCCTAAAGATCGAGCCGTACACTTCCCCCACTGCCTCAGGACGGACGACATGGATCAGGCGCAGTACGACAAGGTGAGCAGGGCCGACGGCTTCATCGCCGCCCTCGATCAGAGTGGCGGTTCCACGCCCAAGGCGCTCAAGCTCTACGGCATCGACGAGACCGGCTACAGCGGCGACGCCGAGATGTTCGACGTCGTCCATCAGATGCGGACTCGAATCATCACCAGCCCGTCGTTCAGCGGCGACCGTGTTCTCGGCGCCATCCTGTTCGAAGACACCATGGACCGCCAGATCGAAGGCCGTGATTCGGCCGAGTACCTGTGGCAGGTCAAGCAGGTCGTGCCGTTCCTCAAAGTCGACAAGGGGCTCGCGGAGGAGTCCAACGGCGTTCAGGTCATGAAGCCCATGCCCGATCTCGACGCCCTGTTGGCCAGGGCCAAGGGCAAGGGTGTGTTCGGCACCAAGATGCGTTCGGTGGTCAAGCTCGCTGATCCGGCAGGAATCGATGCCATCCTCGACCAGCAGTTCGAGGTCGGAAACCAGATCCTCGCCGCCGGGCTCATGCCGATCCTCGAACCCGAGGTCGATATCAACAGCCCCGAGAAGGCTGCCGCCGAAGAGCTGTTGCTGGCGGGAATCATGGCGCGCCTGGAGGCTCAGGCCGATGACCAGCAGCTCATGTTCAAGCTCACGCTTCCCGACAACGACAACCACTATCTACCGGTGGTCGAACACCCCAAGACGCTCAGCGTCGTGGCGCTGTCGGGCGGCTACTCACGCGAGGAAGCCAACGCCAAACTCGCTCGTAACCGTGGGGTGATCGCGAGCTTCTCAAGGGCCTTGACCGAGGGCCTCACCGCCCAACAGACCCCCGCCGAGTTCGATGCGATGCTCGACGCGGCGATCGCTGGCATCTACGCCGCGTCGGTGGCCTGAGCGCCAAACCATTGGCCGACGGTGCCCTGGGGAAGTACGCGCTCTGGACGAACTCGGTGCCGATGCTCTAGAACCGAGTAAGCAACGCGCCGGACGACCTCATCTGGGGGGTTGAGGTCGTCCCCGAGGCAGCGACGCAGGACGAGGACCGGGCCGCGAGGCCCGGTCCTCTCCCGTTTGGACCGAACATCCCAAGACGGGCCGGTTCCCGATGGATATGGTGACCAGACGCGAACGTTTCGGAGGGGAACACGTGACTGATACCGCGTCTCGGGGGCGTCAGACGCTCGACCGTCTCGTAATCCGCTTCGCTGGGGACTCTGGCGACGGGATGCAGCTGACCGGCGACCGTTTCACAAATGCCAGCGCCCTGTTCGGAAACGATCTGGCGACGCTGCCGGAGTTTCCCGCCGAGATCCGTGCCCCAGCCGGAACCTTGGCCGGTGTCTCCGCGTTCCAGGTGCACATCTCTGACCACGAGATCACCACTCCCGGCGACGCGCCCAACGTCCTGGTCGCAATGAACCCGGCGGCGTTGCGCTCAGACCTGCATCGCCTCGAACCGGGTGGAACGATCATCGTCAACAGCGACACCTTCGAGGAGCGCAATCTCGAAAAGGCCGGTTACGCAACGAATCCCCTGACCGACGGCAGCCTCGAGGGATACACCCTCTACGAGGTCCCCATGACCTCGATCACCAAAGAGGCGGTTGTACCCGCTGGTGTGAAACCCCGAGACGCCGACCGGTCTAAGAACTTCTTCGCCCTCGGCCTTGTCACCTGGATGTACAACCGGCCGATCGACGCCACCCTCGCCTGGATCGACGAGCGGTTCGGCAAGAACCCGATGGTGCACCAGGCCAACGTGCTGGCATTCAAGGCCGGGCACGCGTTCGGGGAGACAGCCGAGCTTTTCGACCACACCTACGAGGTCGCTCCCGCGCCCCAACAACCCGGGACCTACACCAACATCAGCGGAAACACCGCCTTGGCCTGGGGTTTGGTGGCGGCCAGCCAGCTAGCCGAACTGCCGATGTTCCTGGGTTCGTACCCGATAACCCCGGCGTCCGACATCCTTCACGAACTCTCCAAACACAAGAACTTCGGGATCCGAACTCTTCAGGCTGAAGACGAGATCGCCGGCATCGGCGCCGCCCTGGGCGCCGCGTTCGGGGGCCACATCGGCGTCACCACCACCAGCGGCCCCGGGGTGGCGCTCAAAGCCGAGGCCATGGGCCTGGCCATCAGCCTCGAGTTACCCCTGGTGATCATCGACATTCAACGCGGCGGTCCCTCCACCGGATTGCCGACCAAGACCGAAGCGGCCGATCTCTTGATGGCCATGTACGGCCGTCACGGCGAGGCGCCGC
>CAZEFG010000071.1:0-10064 GCA_964511355.1 uncultured Iamiaceae bacterium | reverse complement strand
GCCGGATGGTTGGCCTCAGGCCGGCTCATCACCCAGGCGATGACCTCGGCCACATCGACCTCGCCGGTCGTGTCGAGACGCAGCAACGATCCTCCGAGATCGAGCGGGGTGCTCGATTCGTGCACCAACTGCTCGAGCTTGTCGAGTGGTTGGCGGGTGTCGAGGTGACCGGGGTGGCGCTCGGTCTCGGCCCGCTGCTGAAACCGGGCGATGGCGAGCTGCGGGCTGCACTCGCAGTGGATCTCGATCAAGGGGGTGCCGAGGGCCTTGAGGTCGTCGACGGAGACATCCCGGTAGAACAGCGACTCGATCACCGCCGCCGGGCAATCAGCGGCGATCCGGTACAGGGCGGTGACCGCGGCACGTCCCAACCGACGTGACCACAACCGGTCGCCCATACCCAACTCGTCGAACATCGCCTCCTTGATGACGTCTTTGCTCAACAGGGGAAGGCCGAGGCCTGCCGCCAAGGGCCGGGCGACCTCGGTCTTTCCGCTTCCGGGTGGCCCGGTGACGACCACGTGGAAACGTGGTCGGCGCTCTTGAGCCGGTTCGGCCACTTGAGCTTCAGGCATGGTTACCTCCTACTGGAAGCCAGGCTAGGCACCTCCATGGCCCGATGGCGAGCCCGACGGCGTCCGGGTCGGGCCGGCGCCGCGAGGTACGGTGCAGCGATGGCCGCGACCCCTGCCTCTCACCCAAAAGCGGTTCGCGAGTACATCGCCATCGACCATGACGGCGACCGTTGGATGTTCGACCTCAGCTTCCTCACCAGTTCGTGGACCTGCATCTTCGGCAATGGCTGCCAGGGCGTGCTCACGGGCCCGGCTGAAGAGCTTGGACATGGCTGCTGTTCCTACGGGGCCCACTTCACCGACGCCGACGATCTCAGCCGGGTGGCCGAAGCCGCCTCCCGTCTCACCGACGACCAATGGCAGTTCCGTTCGGTTGCTCGCCGCCGAGGAGGCCCCTTCAAAGCCGAGGGCGAGGTGACCGTTACCCGCCTCGTCGATGGCGCTTGCATCTTCCTCAACCGTCCGGGGGCTCCGCAGGGGCACGGCTGCGCGCTGCACATCGGCGCCGTCGCCGCCGGTGAGCAGTTCCAGGCCTGGAAGCCCGACGTTTGCTGGCAGCTCCCGCTTCGTCTCACCTATCACGAGGACGAGAACGGTCGGATCACCCACACGCTTCGCGCCTGGGACCGCCAGGACTGGGGCGAGGGCGGAAACGACTTCCACTGGTGGTGCACCGAGGCGCCCGACGCCTTCGTCGGCCACGTTCCGGTCTATGTCGAACTCCGCAACGAGATCGTCGGTCTGATCGGAGCCGAGCGCTACAGCCTGCTGGTCGATGCCATCGCCCAACGGTCGGTCGAAGTGGCGGTTCCCACCCCAAACCTCAAGAAGCGGTCGCGACCGACCGACGATGGCTAGGTGGAAGGATTCACCCGTACTGAGCTGCAGCAGGCCATCGATGAGCGGGGGATCTTGTTTCCGCCCCATGTGCTCGACCAGGTCGTCGCTGCCATCGATGCCGGAAAGCACCTGATCCTCACCGGACCGCCAGGTACCGGCAAGACCACCTTGGCCTATGTCGCCGCCGAGGTCGCTCAGAGGTCGATGCTGTGCACCGGCTATCTCCCCACCACCGCCACCAGCGAGTGGACGACCTTTGAGACGATCGGTGGTCTCCAGCCGACAGCCGAGGGCCTCATCTTCCGTCCCGGGCTGTTCATCGAGGCGATCATGACCGGCCGGTGGCTGGTCATCGACGAGATGAACCGTTCGAACTTCGACCGAGCCTTCGGCCAGCTCTTCACGGTGCTGTCGGGTTCGCCGGTCGTCCTGCCGTTCAAACGAGCAGGCCAATCAGAGCCGCTGTCGGTGGTTCCGTCGGGAGTCGAGGCGCCACCGGACACCGACGTCATACGGCTACCGGCGTCGTGGCGGATCATCGCCACCATGAACGTGTTCGACAAGAACCTTCTGTTCGAGATGTCCTACGCCTTGATGCGCCGTTTCGCCTTCATCGAAGTCGGCACGCCGGACGACGAGAGCTACCACAAGCTGCTCCAGGGTCCCGGCTCGATCGTCGACCAACTGCTCGGGCTTCGTCAGTTCAGCGACCTGGGGCCCGCGGTGTACCTCGACGCGGCAAAGTACGCCGCTCGCCGTAGTGCCGACGGCTGCTCTGACTCGCGGCTGCTCTATGAGGTGTTCTACGCCTACTTCCTTCCCCAGTTCGAGGGGATGGACGACGACAAGGCGACCGCGCTGTACCGCACCGTTGAGCCGCTGTTCGACGAGGAAGAACGGCTCGAAGCCCAACGAACCATCGGTGAGGTCCTGGGCATCGAGCTCACCATCTAGCCATGCCGCCGCGCTCTGAGGGGTCCTCACCCACCCACGAGCTTTGGTCGATGTTGCGCCGTCCCTTCGACCTCGCCGAAGTGGTCGACGTGGCCTTCGGACTCCCTGAAAAGGTCGTCGACCAGCTCATCGGAAGCCGCCTGGCAACCTGTGACGAAGCTGAGCGCCTGTTGCAGCGGATGCCAGTGCTGTCACGCTCTTTGGCGACCACCGTCACCTCGCGCCCCGAACGCTGCCAGGGTGAGATCAGGGGACCGGTGCTTTGGAGTGAGACCACCGCCGCCCGGGGGGCGAGCGCCGGGGCACCCGACGTCTTCGTGTGTGCGGTTCCCCGCCGTGACTACAACATCGACGAGAACCGCGTGCTGGTCGCCGCGTTGGTGGCGATCCGCGACGCGGGCAAGGCAGCCGACATCCTGCCCGCCGACGCCTACGACGACGACACGTTGCGCCGGGCGCGAGCCAACGGGGCCAAGGCCTTGCGATGGTTGCAGAGCGCACAGCTCGCCAAGGTCCCGCGCGGTCGACCCACCGGACGTGAGATCCGCCGGGTCCGGGCAGGAACGCGCCGCAGCACCTACCTTCCCGCGCTGAAGCTGCTGGAGGAGGCCTTCGAGCCACTCAAGGCCGACGACCTGGCTCCGTTCTGTGATCAGCGGACTTCGGCCCAACACCGGCTCGTGGTCGGGCTTCACCGAGGCCTGGCCGAACGGGGAACGTACCTGCCGAGTTTCCGGGCCCACAGGGGTGCGCTGCGGAGCGGACCGATCGAGTACTACCACCCCCGCCTCCGCGGCGAACGTGATCGCGTGCACGGCGTGTTGATCAACGATCTGTTGATCGACGTCGCCGACGGGTCTACGGGACTTCGCCGTGACGTGGCCGAGGCGGCGCTGGCCGCTCGGGCCGGGGGACGCGACTCGATGGTGGTGATGGAAGGCGAGGACCTGGCGCCCGTGATCGATCGGGTCGCGGCGCTGGTCGCCGACCAGGCCTCAGCGTAGACCTGGCCTCAACCTAGGGAACCAGCAGGACACACCGGCTTCTCGGCCGATGGAGCGGGTCCGGTCGAGGTGGTCAGTCGTCGTCTTCTGGGTGGATGTCGTCGAGATCAGACCATTCGGGACGGTCCTCTGCGGACTCGGACCGTTCGGTCTGAAGGCTCTCGAAAATGTCCTCAATGTTGATGTTCGAGGAGCGCTTCAGTGCTCGCGCTTCCTCGAACCGCCGGTGGCGACCCTTCTTCACGGGCCAGCTCCTGTCATGCGTACGTCGAACCTGCCAGCACCCTACCCCCTCTGATGCCCTTCGCTGCGCATAGCGAGCAGGAGATTTCCTTCCGTTATTGATCGTCACTGCTTTTCGGGGTCTTTCCGATCCTCCAGTCTTGGCCACGACTCGTCGTTAGGCTGAACGGGTGAGCCTGGACCCCGCGACTCTGGTTGTTCTGGCGGCATTCACCGCTGCGATCGGCACGGTGGGGGGCTTGGGCGGAGCGGTTCTGTTGGTACCGGTCCTGGTCGCCACCGGCACTGACCCGTTGGTGGCAGCACCCATCGGCCTGACGACCGTCGCCGCCGGGGCTGTCGCTGCCGCGCCCGAACAACTGGCCCAGGGACTGGTTCACCATCGCCTCGGTGTCACCGTCGAGTTGCCCGCCAGTGCCGCTGCCTTGGTCGCGGCACTGTTGTCGGCCGAGGTGCCCGGTGGGGTCCTGCGAGGCGCACTGGCGGTCACCGCTCTCGCCGCCGGGTTCGCCGGGCTGACTCGTCACGTACTGCGTAATCCGCCGCAGGCTTCGTTCGTTGCCGAGCCCGCCACCGAGTGGCCGGGGACACTCGGCGGTACCTATCAGCACCCGAGCGGCCCGATCCCCTACCAGGCCCGGCGTGTCCCGCTCGGTACCGGGGCGATGATCGCGGCGGGCACCGTCGCCGGAATGGCAGGCATCGGCGGTGGATTCCTGAAGACCCCAATCATGCGCGAGGTCATGTGGATTCCGGTGAAGGTTGCAGCGGCAACATCGACCTTCACGGTCGGCATCACCTCGGCCACCGCCCTCATCGTGTTCGCCGGGCAAGGACGCGTCGACCTCGACCTTTGTGTGGCGGCGGGCCTCGGAGGCCTCATCGGCGGCACGGTCGGAACCACCCTCCAGGACCGGCTCTCTCCGGGTGCGGTCCGGCGAGTTCTTGCCGTCGTGTTGTTGGCGATCGCGCCCGTGGTGGTGGTTACCGGGTGAGCACTCCCCCGCCCTCGTACGGCGGCCCCGGGCCGCCCGAGCCGGTCTCCCAACCCTTGGCCGGGCGATACCGCCGGCTGATCCTCGCGTTGCGGGTCGGCGTCGTCGCTGCCGGGCTCCTGGCCGCCGTAGGTGTGTTGGCGCCCGACCCCGTAGGCACCGCTGCGTCGCGGGGCTTTCTCGGGGTGGTCATATCGGTCCCACTCCTGAGGGTCACCTGGTTGTCGGTTAGGTGGGTCAACCGGCGCGACCTGCGTTTTGCTGCCCTCGGAGCCACCCTGCTGGCCGTGGTCGGCTGCGCAGCGCTGACGGCGTTTTGACCCGGGCCGACTACCCGTTGAGTGGCTGACCCGAGCGGGACTCAAGAACGAGCCCGCCTTCGCCGTCAAAGGCCAGCGACCCTTCCCCGCTGATCAGGCGCCGGATGGGTTCGCCGACGAGGTCGGCTCTCCATCCGGTGGCCAAGCGGCTGTTGGGGTCCCCTCGCAGCAGAGATTCGAGGTCAGAGCGTGTCGCCAGCAGAGCCATGTCGATCTCTTCGTCTCGGGCCAGTTGGCTGACCCAGGACGACACCAGACTCACCGCGGGTCGCAGTTCTCGGCTCAGTTCGCCGTTCTCGGGACGCTGGGCCTTTTCGGTGCGACGCTGCCGGCCGCGTTCGATGGCGTCGAGGATGGCGCGCCCCACGTCGCCGCGCGCGTGGCGCTCGTCGACCCCGCGAATCGAACGCAGTTCGTCGGTGGTCTTGGGGGCCCGTTGAGCAATGGCGACAACGGCGAGGTCGGCCATCACGAAGCGGCTGGGTTGGTCGATCTCGATGGCCCGTTCCTCGCGCCAGGCCGCAACTTCCCTGACGATCGACGCGGCGGTGCCCCGCAGCTGACGGGCCTCCTTTATCCGGCTCCAGGCCTCCTCGGGAGGACGACTGATCCGAGCCTTGGAGCGAGCCTGGTCGAACTCGTCAAGCGCCCACCCCAACCGGCCCCGGGCCTCGAGGGCTTCGCTCTGGCGCTGCCACAATTCGATGAGGTGGGCCACGTCGCTGGCCGCGTAGGTGAGCTGGGTGTCGGTCAGCGGCCGCGCCAACCAGTCGGTTAGACGATCACCTTTGGGGAGCCGAATCCCGAACTCGCGCTCGACCAGGGTGGCAAGCGATGGCGATGAAAGACCGAGGAAACCCGCGGCAACCTGGGTGTCGAAGAGCCGGCGCGGCACCGCGCCAGACGACCGGAGTAAGACCTCGAGATCCTGCGACGCCGCGTGGATGACGGTCACGGTGTCGGAATCGAGCACCCGGGCCAATGGGTGCAGATCTACGGCCAGCGGGTCGATGAGGGCGACCTGGTCGCCCCAGGAGATCTGGAGCATGGCGATCTTTGGGAAATAGGTGCGCTCGCGGTGAAACTCCGTGTCGAGACCGATCGCCTGGTTCGTAGCGAGGACATCGACCAGAGAATCGAACTCGGGTTGTTCGGTGATCGGCTCGAGGGGCTTCACGCCGAATCGCTCGTCCCCGAGCCTGCGAAGGGGCGGCCGGAGTCGATCCAGGCCAGCATCCCGCCCGCGACGTTCACCGCTCCTCTTCCGCCACCCGCCAGAAACTCACAGGCTGCCGCTGACCGGGCGCCACTCCGACAGATCACCAGTACTTCATCGGCGGCAGGGATCTCGTCGAGCCGATCAGGAAGCTGGTCGAGAGGGATGTGGATGGCGTGGGGCAAATGGGCCTCGTCGTGCTCATCGAGCCGACGAACATCGACGAGCACCGCGCCCGCCACCAAGCGGTCGGCGAGTTCCTCGACATCGATCTCGGGGGGTTCCACTACACGTGCTCCTTCTTCGGGCCATCCAAGCGACACAGACCGAACGCCACGCTACCCGGTGACCGGATCGTCCTCGACTGAAGCGCGACCCGCCGGCAGGTCGTCCGGGCGATCGGCGTCGGCCAGCGCTGACCGATCAAGGCCCTCAACCTCGACGATCAATCGAGGGTCGAGGCTTCTGCGAAGCGAGCGTTCACCGCGCGCAGCTGCGGTCTGCATGGGCCCTTCAGCGCTCGATCGACGCCACGCTGCGTGGGCCCATTGGGCCTGTCCGTCGATGATCGGCACCGCCGCTGCTGACTCTGGTGCGTCGTTCAGAACCGAGACCAGCGCAATGATCGTCGCCGGGTCTGGTGCCAACAGGTCACAGGCCAACACCACCACCAAGTCGGCCGTCTCCAGATGGGCCAACGCCGTGAGCACTGCGTGCAGAGGCCCCTGGCCGGGCGCCCGATCGGGGAGGTATGCCAGCCCCAGATCGCGGATCCTGGCGCTGTCGCCGCCCACCACGATCACCGGATCGGCGCCGGCGGTCGCTAGCGCCTCAGCGGTCCTGACCACCATCGGCTGGCCATCGACGGTGACGAAAGCCTTGTCGGTTCCCATCCGACGGCTGGCCCCACCCGCCAGAACCGCGCCCGCGAACTCAGGGGTCATCGCAGAGGACGCCAACGCTCAGGGACCCGAGATCTCCTCCGGCGGCCACGCCGGATCGAGTTGGCGGAGGAAGGTCTGACAGCGTTCGGCCTCGTCGGTTTCGCCGATGACCTCGGCCATGTCGGCCAACCCGGCCAGCGCCCGCAGGAAGCCGCGGTTGGTGGGATGGCTCCACCGCACATACCCCGAGCCCTTCCAACCGTTGGCGCGCAGCCGGTCGAGGCCCCGGTGATATCCGACGCGGTACGCGGCGTACCGTTCGACGGGATCGCGTCCCAGGTCGCCCAGCGCCGCCCAGGCGACCAGACACCGCGGGTGGCGGGCGACCGTGGCGGTGACGATGCCGCGGGCCTCAGCTGGGTCGGCGGGCAGCGACTCCAGAGCCGCCAGCGCGGCGGCGGGTTCGGGGTCGAGCACCGTTTCGGGCGGGCCGCTCGGGCTCATCTGGACGGGTTGCGAATCAGACATGGCGCTATGGGACCCTCACGAGACGCACCGTATCGGTGGCAGGCGAGGTCTCGCTGGTGCCCGCCAGCAACACCACCACGTCGCCGCTGCGAACCAGACCCGTGCGTTGGGCGTCGTCGATCGCCCAGCTGGCCATCTCGGTGAAGGTGCCGTGGGCGTCTGAGTTCAGGGGCGTGGCCCCCCAGCTCATGGTGAGCTGGTGGACGGTGCGCGGGTCGGGTGAGTAGGCGAGAATCCGCGCCTCGGGCCGAAAGCGGGCGATGGCCCGGGCGGTGAAACCCGACCGGGTGATGCAGATGATGGCGTTGGCTCCCATGTCGGCGGCGGCCCGCCACGCTGCCATGGTCATGGCGTCGGTGACGCGGGTGTCGAGGCCGGCCACCTCGCTCAGCTCGCGGACCGACAGACGATGGGCCCATCCGGCGTAGTCGAAGCGCTGGTCGGCTCGCTGGGCGATCTTGCCCATGGTGGTGATGACGCGCACCGGGTCATGGCCGATTGCGGTTTCGGCCGAGAGCATCACTGCGCTGGTCCCGTCGAACACGGCGTTGGCCACGTCGGTGGCCTCGGCGCGGGTGGGCGACGGGGCGTGGATCATCGATTCGAGCATCTGGGTGGCGGTGATCACCGGACGACCCAACGCAATGCAGCGGGCGATGATGTCCTTTTGCAGGTGCGGGAGCTCCTCGATGGTGAACTCCTCGCCCAGATCGCCCCGCGCCACCATGATCGCCCCGGAGGCTTCGATGATGCCCTCGAGGTTGTCGACCGCGGCGCGGGTCTCGATCTTGGCCACGATGAGGGGCCCTTCGGGATGAGGTGGGGTGCCGACCCGCCGGATGTCGTGGGCCGACCGCACGAACGACAGTGCCGCGATGTCGACGCCGACCTCGATGAAGGCATCGAGGTACTTGAGGTCGAGGTCGGTGGGCGAGGTCACCCGCAAGCGGTCGCTCGGGATGTGGACCCCGGGGCGGCCTCGCACCCAGCCGCCGTGAGCCACCGTGCCCTCGAGGTGATCGCCCTTGTTGGCCTCGATCTCGACGATGACCGCCCCGTCGCCGAACATGAGGCGATCGCCGGGGTGGATGTCTTCGAGGAGTTGGTCGTAGTCGACATGGATCATGTCGATCGTGCTCTTGGCGTTGCCCGGGCACAGACGGACCGGGAACCCCTCGATCAACATGAGGCCTTCGTTCTCACCGAAGCTGCCCGCCCGCACCTTCGGGCCGGGAAGGTCGACCAGGATGCCGATGGGGCGGCCGACCTTGGCTGCTGCCGCCCGCACCCGGTGGTACCGGCCGAGAGCGTCGTCGAGGGTCCCGTGGGCCAATCCGATGCGGGCTACATCCATCCCCGCCTCGATCATGGCCTCCAGAGTTTCCGGTGCATCAGAGGCAGGACCGATGGTGGCGATGATCTTGGTGCGGCGCGGCATGCCGGCCACGCTACCCAGTCACGGGTGGCCGCCGGTGCCTCCCCTGTGGCCGCGGTGCCAGCATCTCGCCCGCTTCCGCTGGCGCGAAACGGCCACAAGTGGCCGTTTGGTGACCGCCGGAGCCGTGGGGCCCGCGCCTCGCCCGCTCCCGGTGGCGCGAAACGGCCACATGTGGCCGTTTGGTGACCGCCGGAGCCGTGGGGCCAGCACCTCGACCGGGGGGCCACCCGACCGGCGGGGCCGATGAGGCTGGCTAGTTGCGGGGCACCTCGAGCCAGGGGCGGTCCTTGTCGACGCGGATGTCGCCGGGGAGGCCGAGGACCCGTTCGCCGAGGATGTTCTTCATGACCTCGGTGGTACCGCCCTCGATCGAGTTGGCCCGCATGCGCAGGAACCCTCGCTGTGGCGTGCTGGAGTCGCCGGCCGTCTCGGGGCGGCGCATCGAGTAATCGCCGTAGAGGAAGGCGTTGGGCCCCATCAGGTTCATGGTGAACGAGGTGATGTCCTTGTTCAGGTCGGCGGACGCAAGCTTGCCGACCGAACCTTCCGGCCCGGGGGTGCCCGTCTTGCGGTTGTCGGAGGCGCGCATGTTGGTGAGGCGGTGCACCTCAGCCCGCACCCACAGCGACATCAGCTGGTCCTTCATCGCGGCCCGGTGGGCGTCGTCGAAGCGGTCCCGGTTGTCGCCGAAGGCCTTGACCGCGGTGGCGATGTGGCCCGAGCCCCGCGGGTTGACGGTGCCACCGATCGAGACGCGCTCGTTCATGAGGGTGGTGAGCGACACGCCCCAGCCTTCGCCGATATCGCCCAAGCGCTCATCGTCGGGAATCCGGACGTCGGTGAAGTACACCTCGTTGAACTCGGCGTCGCCGGTCATCTGACGCAGGGGCCGAACTTCGACTCCCGGAGCCTGCATGTCGACCACGAAGTAGGTGAGCCCTTTGTGCTTGGGCTGATCGGGATCGGTGCGAGCCACCAGCATCCCCCACCGCGACAGGTGGGCCAGGGTGGTCCACACCTTCTGGCCGTTGACGATCCATTCGTCGCCGTCGCGCACGGCGCGGGAG
>CAZEFG010000070.1:8964-10107 GCA_964511355.1 uncultured Iamiaceae bacterium | reverse complement strand
GCTACGCCCTGTTCATCTTCTTGGCCTACGGCACGACCGCCGCCGTGTCGCGCCTGATGGGAGCGGGCGAGCACGGGCGGGCCGCCGACCAGGCGATCCAGAGCCTGTGGCTGGCGGCGGCCATCGGCGTGGTGTTGGTGGCCGCCGGCTGGTTCGGGTCCGACGCGGTGGTGCGGGCCCTCGGTGCGGAGGGCGAGGTGCACGCCAACGCAATGGTCTACCTGCGCATCAGCCTGTTCGGAGTACCGGCGTTTCTTCTGACCATGGCCGGGGTCGGCTACCTACGGGGCCTTCAGAACACGCGTCTCCCCTTGGTGGTGGCGGTGGTGACCGCTGCGATCAACCTGGGCCTCGAGTTGGTGTTGATCTTCGGCTTCGGGTTCGGGATTGGCGCGGCCGCTCTCGCCACCGTGGTCGCCCAGTGGCTCGGAGCCAGCGTCTATGTGCGGTGGGTGGTGAGCGGGGCCCGGGAGCATGGTGTCGCTCTGTGGCCCCGAGGCCTGGCCATCGGCCGATTGGCCCGTTCGGGCACTGCGCTGCTGGTGCGCACCGCGGCGCTGCGCATGGCCATCATCGGGTCGACGGCGGTGGCGGCCCGGGTGGGGGTTATCGACCTGGGTGCGCACCAGATCGCCTTCCAGATCTGGGGCTTTCTGGCCTTCGCCCTCGACGCGGTGGCCATCGCTGGCCAGGCCATGGTCGGCAAGCTCCTCGGCGAGGGCGACACCGTGCGGGTGCGCCAGGTCGGTCGACGGCTGGTCGAGTGGGGCGTGGCAATGGGGGTCGGCTGCGGGCTGGTGATCCTGGCCCTCCGCCGGGTGCTGCCCGCGCTGTTCAGCGGCGACCCCGACGTGCGGGCGCTCACCGCTTTCATCCTGATCCTGGTAGCCGTGCTCCAACCCGTGAACGCCGTGGTGTTCGTACTCGACGGCATCTTGATCGGCGCAGGCGACATGACGTTTCTCGCCTGGGCGATGGTCGGCGCGCTGGCGTTGTTCGCCCCGGCGGCGATCGCGGTGGCGGCTCTTGGCCTGGGGATCGGCTGGTTGTGGGGAGCGCTCGGGTTGTTGATGGCGGCCCGTCTGGTGGCCCTGGCCGCCCGCTACCGCACCAACGCCTGGATGGTGGTGGGCGCCGAGCGAT
>CAZEFG010000070.1:0-8864 GCA_964511355.1 uncultured Iamiaceae bacterium | reverse complement strand
CCGCCGCTACCAGCCGCGGAGGTCGACCGGCCACACCTCGACCACTTGGTCGCCACGGGCCAGGTGCATGCGCTCGTGATAGGCGATGGTGGGGTCGATGTGGGCGGGGATCAGCGACACCCGGTCACCGACCGAGGGTCGAGGCCCGTCACCCCAGGTGAAGGTGACGTGTTCGTCCGACACCACCAGCACCTCATATCCGGACTCGACGAAGGTGGGGTTGCCGTGATCCATGCCGAGCGACTTGAGCCCGGCATCGCACACCGCCCAACGCTTCGACACAGAGATGACCGTCGACACCAAGGTGAGAGCCGGACGGAACTCGGGGGTCATGGGGGCAAACGTGGTGTCCATCAAGGCGTAGGACCCGGCTTGGATCTCGGTGACCCACCGGTTGAGGTCCCAGCTCACCGTGGCTCCACCTGAGATCACATCGCCGCCTACCGCCGCGGCGGCCTCGACCAGCATGGCCATGGCCGCTTCGACGGCGGCGGCCCGCTCGGATCGGTCGGCGATGATCGTGACGTGGCCTTCGTAGCCCATCACGCCCCGTACCGCGAGGCCGGAGGCTCGGGCCAGGTCGGCGAGACGGCCGGCGTCGGAAGGGTGGCAGCCACATCGGGGAAGCCCCACCGCTACGTCGATCAGAACCTCTCGGACCCCGCCCGCCACCGCGGCGGCAATCGTGGCCTCGGAGTCGACGGCCACGGTGATGCGGGCCCCGGTGCGTTCGGCAACCTCACCCAGGCGACGGGCGTCGAGCACCTCGTTGGCCAACAACAGGTCGTGACCGAGACCGGCAGCCGCCATCCCCTCAACCTCGCGAATGGTGGCACAACAAAAGCCCAGGTGGCCGAGGGCGGCCTGACGGGCGGCGAGGGCCGTGGTCTTGTGGGCCTTTACGTGCGGTCGCAGTTTCGGGCCCGGGAGCCGGGCCGCCATGGTGGCCAGGTTGGCGTCGAGTCGGGCTTCGTCGACCACCAGCGCCGGAGTGGTGAGTTGGTCGACGGTCGTGAGGCCTGACCCATTCGCCAGACCCGGTCCGCTTACCGACCCGCTTGGGGAGTGGGACATGGTCAACCTCCCACCGGGCCGAGCACCTGGTCGAGGTAGTCGTTGACGAACCGGCCCTCAGGATCAAGGCGGGCGCGCACGGCCTGGAAGCGTTCCCATTGGGGGTAGCGGGGGGCCAGCGTTGCGGACCGTTGGAAATGGAGCTTGCCCCAGTGGGGCCTGCCGTCGTAGTCGTTCATGATCGCCTCCACACCGCTGAAGTACTGGTGGAACTGGGACCCCTGGTAGACGTGCACCGCTATGTAACAGGTGTCGCGCCCATAGGCCGTGCTGAGGGGGATGTCATCGGCGGCGGCGAAGCGAAACTCGACCGGGAAGCTGAGACGGAGCCCACTGCGGTCGACGAAGTCCCTAACCCGGTTCAGAGCCTCGACGCCGGCCTCCCGGGGCACGGCATACTCCATCTCGTAGAACCGGACGGTACGGGGACTGGTGAAGACCCGGTCACTGCGGTCGACGTAATCGACCACACCGGTGCTGGGCAGGATGCGCATCAGGCGAGGGATCGCCTGGGGTCGGATCCGACCCATCCGGCACAAGGCGCCGAAGGCCCAGTTCGACACGACCACGTCGTCGTAAACCTCGCGCCACCTGGGGCGGGCCCGACGGGGCTGGTCGGTCCGGTTGTTGCGCTTGGTGAGCGCCCATCCGGTGTGGGGAACCCAATACAGCTCGAAGTGGTCGTTGCCCTCGATGTGTTCGTCGATGTCGGCCAGCACTTGGTCGATCCGCTCGGGAGCTTCGTAGGCGTGAAGATCAAAGGCCGGAACGCACTGCAGCGTCATGGTGGAGATGACCCCAAGTGCGCCCAGGCTGACACGGGCGGCGGCGAACACCTCGGGCTCGACCGTGGGAGAGCATACGATGATCGAGCCGTCGGCGGCGACCACACGCATGGCGCGGATCTGCGCGGCGAGGCCCCGGTGGGCGAGCCCGGTGCCGTGAGTGCCGGTGGACAAGGCCCCCGAGATGGTCTGATACTCGACATCGCCGAGGTTGGGCATCGCAAGCCCCAACATGGCGAGTTGTCGGTTGAGACGACGAAGGGTGATTCCGGCCTGCACCGTCACCAGCCCGAGGGCATGGTCGACCCTCACCACCTTGTCGTACCGGTCGAGAACGATCTGGCGGCCGTCGGTTAGCGCGACTCCGGTGAACGAATGACCAGAGCCCACCACCTTCACCCGCTGGCCGTCGTTGGCGGATCGCTGCACGCTCGCCACCAGGTCGGCCTCGGTGACAGGGCGGTCGACCGCCTCTGGTCGACACTCCTGGTTCCCCGCCCAGTTGGTCCACCCTTTGGCGGGCCTGGCTACGTCTGGCACGAGCCGACCCTACTGCGAGTCCCCATTGCGTGAAGAGGTGCCCGATATGGGCGCATTTTCACGCAGTCACGGGAAATTTCGGGGGTACGTTCCAACGGTGATCAGGTTTCGGGTGGCGACCTTCAACATTCGCAACGGGCTGGGCCTCGACGGCCGGCACCTGTGGTGGTTCCGCCGCTCTACCACGGCTCTCACCATCGCCGCCCTCGACGCTGACGTCATCGCCCTGCAAGAGGTGTACCGCTTTCAACAGCGCTATCTCGAGCGTCGCCTGCCCGACTACCGGATCGTCGCCACCGGTCGGACCGACCGGTACCGAGGTGAGCGTTGTCCGATCCTGGTTCGGGCCGGGCTGAACGTGGTGGACTGGCACACGCGGTGGTTCGGCGCCACGCCCGACCATCCGGGGACACGTCTGAAGGGTGCGACATTCCCCCGCATCGCCACCACGGCCATGGTTTCGCTCGCTGATCCCAGTGGTGGTCGCGCCCGACCAATCGAGGTCACCTCGACCCATCTCGACGAAGCCTCCGCCGACAACCGCCTCGCCAGCGCCGCCCAGCTCGTCGCTCACCTGAACCCCGACGTCCCGCGCATCGTCATGGGTGACCTCAATACCGATCCGGGATCAGAAGTCATCGCCACCTTGCGAGAAGCGGGCTTCCAGTTGGTGACACCCGATGGCGACGGCGGCACCGAGCACCGCTTCACCGGCCGCACCGATGGACGCTGGATCGACCACATCCTGGTGAGCCCCCATTTCCAGGTCGCCCGGGCCGAGGTTGTCGCCACGAGGCTCGGTCGATTGCTCCCGTCAGATCATTGGCCCGTCGTCGCCGATCTCGACCTGTTGCCGGGATGAGCGCGGTCAGCCCGAGGTAGCGGCATACACCTCGGCACACAGCTCGGCGAACTCCGCCCGCTCGGAGTCGGAGAGACCCTCGTAGGCGTGGGCGATGGCCACGTTGGTGGCAGCCTCGGCTGCTTCCCACCGTTCCCTGACCCCATCGGTGGGGGCCACCTCGGGCCACCCGAAGATGGCCTGGGCCATGGCGGGCTGGTCAAGAGAAAGAGCCTGAAGCGGGGTGAGGCCCGACGCCACGACACACCCGGCGTGCAGAGCCTGACGCAACTCGCGCAGGCCGTTCATGTGGTGCACGGCAGCGGCTTTGGGGGCATCGGGCACCGCCAGGCGACGCCAACCAGCGAACACAGGGGCACACGACAGTCGAGCGCCGTCGCTCACGGCCGCTGCCAGCTCGGCCAGACGGGCGGAGTCGAAATCGTCGGCCAGTTTGTGTTCGGCCCAGCCATGGGCACAGGCCGCGAAGGCCTCGGCCGCCTCACCGGCCGGAGCGACCGCCAGGCCGGCTTCCCAATGAGTGCGAACGTGGTTCGGCTCGAAGAAGGCGAAGGCGGCCGTGACCACATCGGCGTCGACCTGGCCCAGCACCCCTCCCCGGCCGACGAAGTAGAAGTCGAGCCCGGCGAAGCCGAGTTCGGCACCCCGCTTGTAGGTGCGTCCAGCGAGCATGAAATGGCTGCCCAGTTTGCTCACCGCGGGTGCGGTGGCTTCGGCGGCGGCAAGTGCGTCCACGTAGGTCCTCCCTGAAGGTGCCGAATCGGCACGAAACCTCGATCATGCCACCGCGGAGTCGGCGTTTGGGACCTGAGCGGCCTGGGCAGGCAATCAAGGTCACTCCCCCGATCCATGGAGCCCCGATGACCACCAGGAACCGCCGCTCGGCCTGGCTCGCCGCCCCCGCCATCGCCCTGTTGCTGGCCGCCTGCAGCGACGACGACCCCGCCAGCACCACTACCACGACCTCCGACCCCACTTCCCTCACCGGCGACACCGGCACTGACACCACCGACGACGACGTCATCGACGACGATGTCATCGACGACATCGAATCGACCGGAGAAAGCGCCCAGGACCAACTCGAAGAGGCACTGCGTAATGCCGGTCTGACGAGCTTGGCCTCGGCGGTGGCCCAGGTCGACCTCTCCGAGGTGCTCGAGGGCAACGAGTTCACCGTCTTCGCCCCCGACGACGAGGCTTTCCTAAACCTCGACAGCGATGAACTGACTGCTCTGCTCGCCGACCCCGGCCAGATCCTCGACCTGTTGGGAAACCACATCGTGGTGGGTGAACCTCTCACCGCCGATGACCTGGCCGACCAAGCATCGGTCACGACCGAGTCCGGCACGACGCTCGCGATCACCGGTACGGGGTCATCGCTATCGGTCGGCGACGCCACGGTCGTCAGCACCAACACCGTCGGCGACATCGGCGTCATCCACGTGATCGACACGGTGTTGCTGGTCGGGTCGACGTCTTGAGCGAGGCCCAACCCGTCCCGCCGCCTGGGCGACTGGCGGCGGCTGACCTGGGCAAACAGTTCGGGGACCAATGGGCCGTCCGCGGCGTGAACATCAGTCTCGACGGCGCGCGCGTGGTCGGGCTGGTGGGTCCTTCCGGCAGTGGGAAGACGACCCTGGTCCGGCTGCTCAACGGTGCCTTGGTCCCCGACACCGGTTCGGTGCGCCTCCTCGGCCGGGACCCCGTCGGTTTCGGTCCCCGCGACCGGCAGCGGATCGGCTACCTACCCCAACAACCGGTTCTGTTCCCTGAGCTGTCGCTGTGGGAGAACCTCAACTTCCACGCCTCGCTCAGCGGGGTCCGGTACCGACGCCGCAAGCGCCTGCGCGAGCTGCTGGACTTCGTCGAGCTCGGGCCGGACCGCCGCAAGAAGGTCCACGAGGCCTCCGGGGGCATGCAGCGACGGCTGGCCCTGGCCGCCACCTTGTTGCACGATCCCGAGGTCCTGTTCCTCGACGAGCCCACGGCGGGTATCGACCCCATCCTGCGGCGCCGTATCTGGGACCGCCTGCGGGATCGACGCGACCAGGGGACCTTGCTCATCGTCACCACCCAGTACGTGGGCGAAGCCGCCTACTGCGACGACGTAGGGGTCATCTCCGACGGCGAAATGCTGTCGTTGAGCCCACCCGCCGAACTGGTGCGCCGCGCCTATGGCGGTGAGGTGATCGTGCTGACCACCCCCGACGTCCTGTCCCCCGCCGCCATCGCCGAGTTGCAACAGCTTCCGGGGGTGCGGGCCGTCGAACGCCCCACCGCGCTGGAGACCCGGATCGTGGCCGATCACGCCGCCGCCACCCTCGACGACCTGGCTCGATGGGTCCAGAATCGCCAGCTCAGCGGAGCCACCTACGAGCAGCCTCCCACCGACTACGACGATGTGTTCGTGCGGGTGATCGAGCGATCGCGGGACGCGAGAACCGCGCACGAACAACAGTCCAGCGAACGGGTGCCGTCGTGAGCGGAGTGGTGGCCCATCGGACCCGTGGCCTGATCCAGACCACCGGACTGTTGCGCAAAGAGGTCGCCCAGACCCTGCGCCAACCCCAGCTTCTCCTGCTTTTGGTGGCCGGACCGTTCGTGATCCTGTTGATCTTCGGTTTCGGCTACAACGAGGACCAGTTGGCCATGCGGACCCGTTTCGTTGGCCCTGCCGACTCGATCTACCAGACCGCCCTCACCGATCACGAAGAGCTGCTGTCGGCGTACCTGGTCTCGGACGGCTACAGCACCGACCTCGTGCAGGCCCGCCGCGACTTGCGCGAAGGCACCATCGACCTCGTGGTCGTGTTCCCCACTGACGCCACCGATGCGCTCTTGGCCGGCGAACAGGCACCGATCCAGGTCCTCCACGACAAGATCGACCCCATCCAGATCACCGCCGTCGAGATCGCGTCCCGGATGGCCATCGGCGAGGTCAACTCCACCATCTGGGAGTCGCTGGTCGACACGGGGCTCGACGGGATGCGCTCGGTGCAGGAGGCCCTCACCACCGCCACCGAACTGGCCGAAGAGTTCGATCAGGCTGTGGCCAGTGGCGACCAGGCCGAGGCCGACCGGTTGTACCGCCAACTCGACCTAGCCCTGGCTGGTGCGCAGCTTTCGCTCTCGGCGTCATCGACGGTCGTCAGCGAGTTGGACATCGAGGGCTCCAGCTCGCTGGAGGGTGTCGAGGAGACCGCCGAGGAGATCCAGGCCATCCGCGACGACGCCTCGCGCCGACGCACAGGCGACGACTCGACCGGCACGCCGCGCCCGATCGGTCCCCGGGTCGCGGAGCTGGTCGGGCGAACCGACGCCGTGACCACGCTTCCCCCTTCGGTGGTGGTGCGACCCTTCATCGACGACGTGAGCCGTCTGAGCCAGCAGCGGATCACCCCGACGGCCTTCTTCGCCCCTGCCACCATCGCCCTCCTCCTCGCTCATCTGGGGGTGACCTTTGCCGCGATGTCGGTGGTGGCCGATCGTCGTCTCGGCGTGTTCGAGGCTTACCGGGTGGCGCCGATCCGGGCCGCCCACATCGTCGTGAGCAAGTACCTCGCCTTCGTGTTGCTGGGCGGCATCGTCGGCGCAGGCCTGTTGGCGGCGGTGGTCCTGGGTCTCGATGTACCCCTGCTCGGCTCCCTTGGGTGGGTCGCTGGCATCGTCGCACTGGTGGTGTTGGCGTCAGTGGGACTGGGGCTGATCGTCTCGGCCCTGGCCCGCACCGACAGCCAGGCTGTCCAGTACGCCATGCTCGTGCTGTTCGCCGGTCTGTTCTTCGGCGGGTTCTTCCTCCCGCTCGATTCGTTCCTCGAACCGGTGCGGGTCCTATCCGCCGTTCTGCCCGTCACCTACGGAATCGAGATGCTCCACGACGTCATGCTGCGCGGCCTCCGTCCCGAGTGGGTCTCGCTCGGAGCCCTGGCCGGCCTCACCGTCGCCTACGGCGTCGTAGCGTCGTGGCTGATGCGCCGTCAGTTGAGGGCCCGATGATCGACCGTATCGATCCCCGCCGTATCGATCCCCACACGGCGGGCCGGATCATGCAAGGAGTGGCGGGAGCCGGCGTGGCGATCGCTCTGATCGGCGGGTTCGTCGGGTGGAGCCTCGTTGGCCGCCTCGATGCTGCTGCTGGCGACACGCTGGCCCTCACCGAAGAGGCGCTGGTCACCATCGAAGACACCGTGGCCGTGGTCGACGAGGTCCTCGGCTCCACCGTCGATGCTCTTTCGGCGGTGGAGGCGACGCTGGCCCAGGTGGTCGAAACCGCCGATGACACCCAACCCCTGCTCGAAAGCGTGGCCGACCTGGGAGCCGAGGTGGCGCCCAATCTCGAATCCGCCACGGCGACCCTACGTTCGCTCGAAGACGTGGCCGAGACCATCGACAGCCTGCTCGGCGCCGTCAGCTCGTTACCGGTGGTGCCGAGCTACGACCCCGACACCAGCCTGAGCGAGCAGTTCGGTCGGTTGGCCGACGACATCGAGCCGCTGGCTGACACGCTGCGCCGGGCATCCGATCGCATCGGACCGGCCGCTGAGAGCACCGGCGACCTTCAGGCCCGCCTCGTCGAGCTCGAAGCGGCGGTGAGCAAAGTGCGCGCCGACCTGGCCAGCTCGCAGGCCCTGCTCGACGAGTACGGCGCCACCGCCCGCAACGCGGCCGACATCACCACTCGGACCGGGTCCGGCCTAGGTCGCGATGTCATGGCTGCCCGGATCCTGGTCCTTCTCGGAGCGGCGGTGTTCGCCGTGGCCCAGATCGTCCCTTTTTGGGTCGGAAGCGAGCTGGTGGCCAGGGTCCCGGACTGACCGCGCCCGGGCGGGGTAGTAGGGCGCCGTGACCGTACTGAGCGTGCCTGCCCACATCGACCTGGAGTACTGGAGCGACGACGAGCCCGGCATTCGGCGCCGCGGCCGCAAGCGCTTCCGGTACGAGGACGAGGTGAGCAGCGAGCCGGTGGCGGACCCCGAGACGTTGGCCCGCATCAAGGCGTTGGCGATCCCTCCCGCCTGGACCGATGTGTGGATCGCCCCGCACCCCAAGGCGCACATCCAGGCCACCGGCCGCGACGCCAAGGGCCGCAAGCAGTACCGCTACCACGCCGAGTGGAGCAACCACCGGAGCAGTGCGAAGTTCGACCAGCTCCGCGCCTTCGGTCATGCCCTGGGCCCATTGCGTGCGCAGGTCGACCACGACCTGTCGCGGCGCGATCTCAGCCACGACCGAGTGGTTGCCTTGATGGTGGCCCTACTCGATCTGACCGCAGTCCGCATCGGTAGCGAGGCCTATGCGAACGAGAACGGCACCTTTGGTCTCACCACCCTCCGCAACCGGCACGCCGAGATCACCAGCGGCTCGCTGCGCCTGCGGTTCAAGACCAAACACGGCAAGGTGGCCCAGGTTGCATGCAGCGATCGGCAGATCGCCCGGGTGGCCAAGCGCTGCCAGGAACTTCCGGGCCAGCTGTTGTTCCAGTACGTGACCGACGAGGGCGAGGTCCGCCCGGTTCGCTCCGCCGAGGTGAATGCCTACCTGAGAGAGAGCACCGGCTTGGAGGTCACGGCCAAGACCTTCCGCACCTGGGACGGTTCAGTCCG
>CAZEFG010000069.1:0-10199 GCA_964511355.1 uncultured Iamiaceae bacterium | reverse complement strand
CAGCTCTTCGCCGGTGAAGCCACGCGCCTGGCCTACATGACCGACGAAGCGGCCGAAGGACGAGACGCGTTCCTCGAAAAGCGTGATCCCGACTGGTCCGCATACCCCTGGCACTACTGACCTCGGGCTGGTGACTCTGGAAGAGTTGACCACCTCACCAGCTACTGTGGCGGCGTGAACGGCACCCGCACAGCTCGAACCGTTCTGTTCGCGCTAGTGGGTCTACTGGCTGGCCTCGTCGTACCCCTCTCGGGTGTCGCCCGACCCCTCGTGGCCACTGCGGCCCCAGCCATGCGCGGTGCCAGCGTCGACCTTTGGGGCCCCGAAGACCTGAGCCGGGCCACCGCTGCGCAGCGGGTCGGCGATTCCGAGCACCATGGCGCGCATCTGCCGGTCGCGGGCGTGGTGCCGTCGACCGCCAACGAGCGAGTCGTGCTGGTCTCCATGGTTCTGGTGCTCCTGGTGTTCACCCTGGTACGGGGTCCGAGCCAGCCCACCGGCGCCCGTGCCCCGCCCTTCCTCCTGTCTGTGACCTGAGCGCCGCGTCGCTGACGTGGCGCCTCCCAGACCCAGTTCGATCGAGAGGAAAACCCCCATGTCAGAGCGCGTCGGATTCCGCGCTGTAGTCGTACTCGCTGTAGTCGTCATAGCCATCTTCGTGAACGTGACCCAGCCCATCCGGTTGGGGCTCGACCTGCGCGGTGGTACCCAGATCGTCCTGGAGGCCCAGGACACCGACACGGTCACCGTCGATTCCGATGTCACCGAGCGGACCCTCGAAGTACTGCGCCGACGCGTCGACGCGCTCGGCGTCGCTGAGCCCTCACTTCAGCGCTCGGGCGACCGTCGCATCATCGTCGAACTCCCCGGGCTCGACGACCCGGAGCAGGCGGTCGAGGTCGTTGGGCGCACCGCGCAGCTCACGTTCCACCAAGTGGTCTCGTCCACCATCGACCCCGCCCTGCTCCCCGAGGAGCCGGAAACCACAGAGCCGGAAACCACAGAGCCGGAGACCACGGAGCCGGAAACCGATGATCCCGCGGCCCAGGATCCAGCGACCGAGGGCGAATCGACCGACGATCCGGCGACCGACGATCCGGCCACCGACGATCCGGCCACCGAGGACGAGGCGACCGACGGCGAAGTCTCCGGCGCCGACGACCGGGTGGTGGTCACCGACGCCGGTGAGCAGCTCAGCCTGGGCCCACCGGCGGTAACCGGCGCCGAGGTCAGCGACGCCCGGGCCCAGCTTTCTCAGTTCGGTACCTGGGAGATCCTGCTCCAGTTCCGCGGCCAAGGGGACGGCTGGGCTGCCCTCACCGCCGAAGCCGCCTGCGCTGATCTGGGAACTCCCCAGCGCCGGGTGGCCATCGTGCTCGATGACCAGCACATCATGAGCCCTGAGGTGAACCCCACGGTGGCCTGCGGGGTCGGTCTCACCGGCGGCGACACTGTGGTCACCGGCAACTTCACCGAATCCGAGGCCAAGGACCTGGCCCTGCTGATCCGCGCTGGCGCCCTTCCCGTGCCGGTCGAGATCGTCGAACAGCGCACCGTCGGCCCCACCCTCGGCCAGGCGGCGATCGACGCCAGCATCGAGGCCGCCATCATCGGCGTGGCCCTCACCGCCATCTTCCTGATCGCCTACTACCGCCTGCTGGGTGGGTTGGCCACGGTGGCCCTCGGCATCTACGCCCTGATCTCGCTCGCCGCGCTGCAGGCCATCAACGCCACCCTCACGCTTCCCGGCATCGCCGGTTTCGTGCTGGCGGTGGGTATGGCGGTCGACGGCAACATCTTGGTCTTCGAACGTCTGAAGGAAGAAGACGCCGAGGGCCGCTCACTCAAGTCGGCCATCCTGCACGGCTTCGACCGGGCGTGGACGGCCATCATCGACTCGAACGTCACCACTCTCATCGCCGCCGCCCTGCTCTACTTCTTCGCCAGCGGTGGCGTCCGCGGCTTCGGCATCACCCTGGCCATCGGTGTGGTGGCGTCGATGTTCACCTCGCTGGTCGTCACCCGGGTGCTGCTCCAGCTGGTGATTCGTATCCGTGGGGTCCGCGAAACCCGCAAGCTGTGGGGCCTCGAAGTTGGCCGCGCCCTGCGCGAACGCCTGCTCGAACAAAACCCCGAGATCATCGGTCGGGCCAAGGTTTGGTTCACTGGTTCGACCCTCGTGGTCCTGTTCTGCCTTGCGGGGATCTTCACCCAGGGACTCACCTACGGGCTCGACTTCACCGGCGGACGGCTCATCGAATACGTCGCCGACGGCGATGCCGATCTCGATCGCATGCGAGACGAGCTGGCCGAGGCTGGTCTGGCGCGCTCGGTGGTCAACACCACTGGCGAGGGCAACGTCGTCGTCCGCACCCGCGAGCTCGACGAATCCGAGATCGCAGATGTCGACGAGGTGGCGGTAGAGGTTCTGGGATCGGCTGAGCGGGTACGGGAGGAGTTCATCGGTCCGACCATCGGCGCCGAGCTCCGTCGTAAGGCGATCTATGCCGTGGCCATCGCGCTCGCCGCCCAGCTCCTGTACCTCATGATCCGATTCAGTTGGAACTTCGCCGGTGCGGCGGTGGTGAGCCTCGCTCACAACGTGGTGATCCTGGTCGGAGCGTTCGCCTGGTTGGGCAAGGACTTCGACGGGGTGTTCATCGCCGCCTTGCTCACGGTCGTGGGCTACACGGTGAACGACACGGTGGTGATCTTCGACCGGGTACGGGAGAGATTCTCGCTCCGACCTGACGAGCCGCTGCGGCGAGTGGCCAACGCCGCCGCCCTCGAGACACTGCCCCGCACGGTCAACACGGGCCTGTCGACCCTGTTCGTGTTGTTCGCGCTGTTCTTCCTGGCCGGCGACACTCTGGCTGACTTCGCCATGGCCCTTCTCATCGGCATCATCGTCGGCATGTACTCATCGGTGTTCATCGCCACGCCCCTGGCGGTTGCCCTCAACCCGAACCCTGCACCACCACCGGTGCCGGCCCGGGCCAAGAGCCCCGTGCGTGAGGCCACCGGATCATCCTCCAAGTCCCACATCGCCGCGCCGAAGGTGGCTCCGGTCCAAGCCCCGACCTATCCTCCGAGGCCTCGCAAGCAAAGGCGCAAGGGGCCGCGATGACGGAGCTGGCGACGGGCAGTGGCGCGGCGTGGGTCGTGCTGGCCCACATCGTGCTGGCCGCCCTCGCTGGTGGAGCGGCTCGCCGGATCGGGCCCCGGGCCTTCCTCATCGCTGCGCTGGCGCCGGCCCTGGGTCTGGTGTTCGTGGCGCTGGCGATTGGCCCGGTGCTCGACGGCACGGAGGTGACCGGCACGATCGCCTGGGCTCCGAGCGTGGGGTTCGAGCTCGCCTGGAGGGTCGACACCTTCAGCCTGGTGATGGTCGGCCTGATCGCCGGCATCGGAGTGGCCGTCTTCGTCTACTCGGCCTCATACTTCGGTCCCCGCGACGGCCTGAGTCGCCTGGTCGGGCTGTTGGTGCTCTTCGCCGGAGCCATGACCGGCCTGGTCCTGAGCGACAACCTGCTCGGCCTGTTCCTGTTCTGGGAGATGACCTCGATCACCTCCTACCTGCTCATCGGCATCGACGACACTCGGGCTCAGGCCCGGGTAGCAGCCCTGCGAGCACTCATGGTCACCGGCGGAGGCGGGCTCGCCCTGCTCGCCGGTTTCGTCCTGCTCGGTCAAGCGGCGGGAACCATGTCGTTGTCGGGGGTGCTGGCGGCCAGCCCCGACGGTGCGGTCGTCGAAGTGGCCCTGGTGCTCGTGCTGCTCGGTGCGTTCACCAAGTCGGCCCAGTTCCCGTTCCACTTCTGGTTGCCCGGGGCCATGGCCGCGCCCACCCCGGTGAGCGCCTACCTGCACTCAGCCACCATGGTGAAAGCCGGCGTCTATGTCATCGCCCGCTTCTCCCCGGCCTTCGCCGACGCCATGGTTTGGCGGCCCCTCGTGATCGTGGTCGGTCTCACCACCATGATCGTGGGCGGGGTGGCGGCTCTGCGGCAGTGGGACATCAAGCTGCTCCTGGCCCACGGCACCGTGAGCCAGCTCGGGTTCATGGTGGTGCTGTTCGGCTTGGGAATCGAAGAAGCGACCCTCGCCGCGGTGGCGATCCTGGTGGCGCACGCCCTGTTCAAAGCGACCCTGTTCCTCGTCGTCGGGGCCGTCGACAAGAAGGCCAAGACCCGCGACCTGCGTCGCCTCCATCGTCTGGGTCGATCCGCTCCGTGGCTCGCCGCCTCCGGGACGATCGCGGCGGCGTCGATGGTCGGCCTCCCCCCGCTGTTCGGTTTCGTGGCCAAGGAGAGCGCCCTTGAGGCGCTGCTACGAGACGGCAGCGACCCGTGGCTGGGGGCGGTGCTGGTGGGGGTGGTCGTCGGCTCGACCCTCACCGCCGCCTATTCGTTGCGGTTCGTATGGGGGTCGTTCGGCCCCGCGGGCGGCACCCCCGCCACGCCGACGGCGACGATCGAGGATCGGGTCGACGCCATCGAGCCGCCGCGTGGCGGTCTCTTGTGGCCCGCACTGATCCTTGCGGTGGTCACCGTGGTGATCGGGGTGGCTCCATCGCTGGCCAGCACGCCGGTGGTCGAAGCGGCGCGGGCACTCGACCCCCGTGTTGTCGAAGGCGTCTATCTGAGCCTGTGGCACGGGTTCAACACCGCGCTCGGGCTGTCGGTGGTGGCCATCGCCGGCGGAGCGCTGCTGTGGGCCCGCCCCCCTCGCATGCTCGTCACCCGGCACGTCCGCCAGGGGCTCGGGGCCGACGCCTTCGACCTCGGCCTGCGTTCGCTCATCCGGGGCGCCGACACCATCACCGGTCGAATCCAGACCGGTTCGCTCCCGCTCTACATGTTGGTGATTCTCGCCACCGTGCTCGGGGTACCGATGGTGGCCCTGCTGTCGTCGACGTCGGGATGGTTCGACGGGGCGGCTCTGGTCGACCGGCCCATGCAGGTCGCAGTGGCCGTGGTGATCGTCACCGCCCTCGTCGCGGCGCTGCTCACCCGTCATCGCATGGGCGCGGTGCTCGCGGTGAGTGCCATCGGCTACGGGATCGCGGTGATGTTCGTGCTCCAGGGAGCCCCCGACCTGGCGCTCACCCAGCTGCTGGTCGAAACCTTGCTGCTCGTGATCCTCGTGCTGGTCCTGCGGCACCTTCCTGCCCGGTTCGAAACGACCGGGCTCGGGATGCCGCGCTGGCTACGGGTGACGGTCGCGGCGATGTCGGGCGTGGTGGTGTGTGTGTTGACCCTGGCCGCATCCGGAGCGCGCGTTGCGCCGTCGGTCGGCGACGATTTGTTGCTCGGCGCCCTGCCCCAAGCGGGTGGCGAGAACGTGGTCAACGTGATCCTGGTCGACTTCAGGGCCTTCGACACCTTCGGCGAGATCACCGTCATCACGGTCGCCGCGCTCGGCACCATGGGTCTGGTGCGAGCCGCCCGGCGGGCCCGCCAACGACAAGGAGACTCGCGGCCTCCCCGCCCCTTCCGTCCCTCGCCCATGCTCGACTCGTGCATCCGGGTGATCTTCCACACCCTGTTGTTGTTCTCGGTGGTGCTGCTCGCGGTCGGGCACCACGATCCTGGCGGCGGGTTCATCGCCGGGTTGATCGCGGGCTCTGCGTTCATCCTGGTGTTTCTGGCGGGAGGCTCGCGAGGAGTGCGACGATCCGAACCCCTTGCGCCTGAGGTCCTGATGGGGGCAGGGGTCACCACCGCCGCGTTCGCCGGTATGTGGGGATTGGCCGCCGGCGGTGAGTTTCTCAGTGCCGCGTCACTGAGCTCCTCGGTGCCCGTGCTGGGCACGCTGAAGCTCACCTCGGCCTTTGTGTTCGACCTCGGTGTCTACCTCGTGGTCCTGGGGTTGACCATCGCCATTCTCCGGTCGCTCGGACGAGAGGAGGTGCGGTACGCATGATCGTCCTTCTGGCCGTGCTGGCTGGCGCCTTGTTTGCTGGCGGGAGCTACCTGCTGATGCAGCGCACGCTGACCCGCATCGTCCTGGCCATGACCCTGTGGGGTCATGCCGCCAACCTGGTGCTGTTGGCCTCAGGCGGACTCTCGGGTGAGGCGCCACTGATCGATCGTGAGGGGATCAATCCCGACGACTACGCCGATCCCCTCGCCCAAGCGATGGTGCTCACCGCCATCGTGATCACCTTCGCCATCGCGGTGTTCCTGTTGGCGCTGGCCTATCGGAGCTGGACCCTCACCGGGGAAGACGTCGCCGAGGACGACCTCGAAGACCGTCGGATCGCCCAGCACGCCTACCAGGAGATCGACCGGGTGGTCGAGGATGCCATCGAGGCGGAGCTCAGCTACGAGGAGGAGTGGAGCGAATCATGAACGCCCTGCTTCCGTCCCTTGTCGCCCTCCCGCTCATCGGCGCGGGCCTTTCGATGGCGGCCTGGCGCCTGGTCCGGGTCCAACAGATCCTCGCCGTGGTCCTGCTCAGCGCCTGTTCGGCCGGTTCGTTCTACGGGCTCTGGTACGTGTCGCAGCACGGGACCACGGCGGTGCACATCGGCGGCTGGCAGGCACCCATCGGTATCACCCTGGTGGCCGATCTTCTGTCGATGCTGCTGCTGTCGGTGTCGCTGCCCACGATCCTCGCGGTGCTCGTGTTCGCCATCGGCCAGCCCCGCGAAGACAAGGGCGCCTTCTACTTCCATCCGCTCTACCTGGTGTTGAGCGCCGGGATCTCGGCCGCCTTCCTCACCGGAGACCTGTTCAACCTGTTCGTCGCGTTCGAGATGATCCTCGCGTCGAGCTACGTGCTGATCACCATGGGCGGCGGGCCTGCCCAGGTCCGGGCGGGCATGACCTACATCGTCATCAACCTGGGCGCTTCGACGCTGCTGGTCACCGCCGTCGGGCTCATCTACGCCGCCACCGGTTCGCTCAACATGGCCGATGTCGCCCAGCGCCTCGATGAAGTCCCACCCGAGCTACGCACTGCCTTGGGACTGTTCCTGCTGCTCACGCTCGGGATCAAAGCGGCGATCTTCCCCCTGTTCTTCTGGTTGCCCGACTCCTATCCCACCGCGCCGGTGACGGTCACCGCGGTGTTCGCCGGCTTGCTCACCAAGATCGGCGTCTACACCATCATCCGGACCCAGACTCTGCTGTTCCCGGTCGAGGGCCCCAACGTGCTGTTGCTGGTGGTGGCCTCGCTCACCATGGTCATCGGGGTGCTGGGGGCGATCGCCCAGGACGACATGAAACGAATCCTGTCGTTCCACATCATCAGCCAGATCGGCTACATGCTCTTCGGTCTGGCGATCAACACCCCTGCGGGCATCGCCGCCGCGGTGTTCTTCACCATGCACCAGATCCCGGTGAAGACTTCGCTGTTCCTGGTCAACGGAATCGTCGAGACCCACACCGGCACCGCCGCCCTCAGCAGCCTGGGAGGCATGATCCGGCGTCACCCGGGGACCGCGGTGCTGTTCGGCTTGGCCGCCATGAGCCTGGTCGGGGTCCCGCCGTTCTCGGGGTTCTTCGGCAAGGTCGCGTTGATCACCGCCGGCTTCGGCACCGAATTGTGGCTCGTCACCGGCGTGGCGGTGGCGGTCAGCGTGCTGACCCTGTTCTCCATGGTGAAGATCTGGGCGGGCATCTTCTGGGGCGACGAGCCCACCGAGACGCCGATCGACAAGTCGGTGTTCACCCCGCCAGAACGCACCCCGAAGCTGATGCTCGGTGCCACCGTCGGGCTGGTGGCGCTCGTGGTGGCCATCGGGGTCTTCGCCGAACCTCTGCTCGACCTCACCAGCCGCTCCGCCACCGAACTCACCGGTGACACGGCGGCCTATGTAGAGGCGGTCAAGGCACCATGATCCGTTGGCTCGTTCCCATCGTTTGGTTGCTGGTGGTGTGGCTGGCCCTGTGGGAGGAGATCACCTTCCTCAAGGTCATCGCCGGATTGGTGGTGGCGGTCAGCCTGGTCGTCGTCTTTCGTCCCGGCGGCGGGGTTTCCCGCTGGTTTCTCCGACCGATCGCAGCCCTGCGCTTCGTGCTCTATTTCGTTTACCAGTTCGTGGTGGCCAACATCGAGGTGGCCCTGGCGGTGATGTTCCCGTCGCGGGTGGCGGGGCGTCAGGCGATCGTGTCGGTGCCGGTCACGATCACCAACCCGGGGGTCCTCACCGTGTTGGCGGCGGCGGTGTCGTTCACCCCCGGAACCTCGGTCATCGAGGTTCACACCGAGCCCAGCGTGCTCTACCTCCACGTGCTCGATCTCAAGAGCGCCGAGGCCACCCGTCAAGATGTCCACCAGCTCGAATGGCGGCTCATCCGGGCGTTCCGGGGTTGGGGCGCCAACACCGACGGCCACCTGAGCGCCGAGGACCGAGAAGTCGCCAACGGAGGAGACCGATGACCACCGTCGCCACGGTGTGCCTGGCCGTGTTGGCCGTCGCTGCCTGCGGGTGCACCCTTCATCTCGCCCGGTCGCGAACGGTCGCCGACCGCATCGTCGCCCTCGACCTGTTGCTGATCATCGTCGTCGTCGGCATCGGAGTCGATGCTGCCCGCACCGGCGAGGGCACCTATCTCGACCTGTTGGTGGTGTTCGCCCTCGTTGCCTTCATCGGCACGGTCTCGGCGGCGCGTTTCTTGGAACAGCGAGGCCAGACATGAGCGTGCTCGATCTTTTCAGTTCGGTCCTGATGATCGCCGGGACGGCGTTTGTGGTGCTGGCTGTCTCGGGGATTCTGCGGTTCAAGGACGTGTTCTCGCGCCTGCACGCGTCGACCAAAGCAGTGAGCCTTGGCGTGCTGCTGACGATGCTGGCGGCGGCGATCCAGATGGTCGAGGTCGGCGACGCCGCCAAGGTGATCCTGGCTGGGGTCCTGCTGATCATCACCGCGCCGGTGTCGTCGCACATGGTGGCCCGGGCGTCCTATGCCGCCGGCATGGCTCCCGACGACCTGCTCGAAGACCACCTCGCCGACCTCGAGGGCTGACTCCGCAGTACAATCAGGCGTTCGCCCGGCGCCCGGAGGTGCATGATGACGACGCTTCGACTTCCCTTCTCCCGCCCGGAGTTCCAGTCCGTCGACGAGGAGCGACTCCACCTCAAGCAGCGTCTGGCCGCATCGTTCCGGCTCTTCGGACGGTTCGGTTTCAGCGAGGGGGTGGCCGGCCACATCACCGCTCGGGACCCTGAGTTCCCCGACACGTTCTGGGTGAATCCCTTCGGTATGAGCTTCAACCTCATCCGAGTGTCGGACCTCATCCGGGTCGATCACCATGGCGAGGTCGTCGAGGGCGAGTACTTCGTGAACCAGGCCGCGTTCGCGATCCACTCCCAGGTCCACGCGGCTCGCCCTGATGTCATCGCCGCCGCCCACGCGCACTCGATCTACGGCAAGGCGTGGTCGGCGCTCGGCCGCGAGCTCGATCCCCTCACCCAGGACTCCTGCGCGTTCTACCGCGACCACGTCCTGTTCGACGACTTCACCGGAGTGGTCCTCGACACCGAGGAGGGCAAGCGGATCGCCGCGGCGCTCGGCGAGACCAAGGCGGCCATTCTGCGCAACCACGGCAACCTCACCGTGGGCAAGAGTGTCGACGAGGCGGTGTGGTGGTTCATCACCATGGAGCGCACCTGCCAGGCCCAACTGCTGGCCGAGGCGGCGGGCCAGCCCGTTCTCATCGACGAGGAGTCGGCGACGTTGACCCACACCCAGGTGGGAAGCGACGGCGCTGGTTGGTTCAGCTTCCAGCCGCTCTACGAATGGATCACCCGCGCCGAGCCCGACCTGTTCGACTAGGTCCTCTGGTTGCTACGGGTCGGCTCCGGTTACCGATGCGAGGGCGCTACTGACGCAGGGTCCTCGTCGGAGGACATCACCTCGACGCCGAGCCACGGGCTCGAGGCGAACTGGCGGCCACCGTCACCTAGAACATCTGGCTCGCAATGGTGACGGTGACCCCCTGTTCGAGAGGGCAGAGACTACAGGCGCTCGACGAGGGTGGCCATGGCCATGCCGCCAGCGGCGCACATGGTCTCGATGCCGAACTGGCCGTCGAGGGTCTGCAGGTTGTTGATGAGGGTGGTCATGATTCGGGTGCCGGTGCTGCCGAAGGGGTGACCCAGGGCGATCGCCCCGCCGTGGGGGTTGAGCTGGGTGTCGATGTCGATGCCGATGGCGTCGACGATGGGCAGCACCTGGGCGGCGAAGGCCT